>DASWAK010000258.1:0-14265 GCA_036391175.1 Pseudolabrys sp. | reverse complement strand
TTCGGAAACCGGAGCTTGTGCGCGGCCGGTAGGGGCAATGGTGTCGGGGTCGCATCCGGCAAGGGCAATCGCAGCAGCAACAGCCGCGGACGCCAGCAGCGCGCGAGCAAAAGGTCGATTCAAACCTGGTACTCCCCGAAGGGGCGGGCCCTCATTGAGTAATCGTTATCCTTAAGATGTGGCATCTGCAAGGCGGTATCAACCATCTTAGACTACCGCTAAGCCTATGGTAAAGCAAAACTAAACAGCCTGTGATTCAGCTGACGGTGCGACCCATTGTAAGGAACTTTTCGCGCCGCTGCAGCCGCACTTCCTCGTGGTCGAGTCCCCGCAATTCTGTGAGGGCCGTCGCAATAGCCGCACCGGTTGCGTCGATGGCAGCCTGCGGATTGCGGTGGGCGCCCCCAGTCGGCTCCGGTACTACGCTGTCGATCACGCCGAAACGTACCATGTCCTGCGCGGTGATCTTCATGCTGGTCGCTGCCTCCTGCGCCTTGGCCGTATCGTGCCACAGGATCGAGGCCGCGCCTTCTGGCGAGATCACGCTGTAGATGGCGTGCTCAAGCATCAGCACACGATTGGCGGTGGCAATCGCGATCGCGCCGCCAGAGCCGCCCTCGCCCAGTATCACCGCGATGTTCGGCACGCCGAGTGAAAGGCAGGTCTCGATCGAGCGCGCTATCGCTTCTGCCTGGCCACGCTCTTCGGCCCCGATGCCAGGATAGGCTCCCGCGGTGTCCACCAGCGAGATCACAGGGATGCCGAAGCGGTCGGCCATTTCCATCAGCCGAACTGCCTTTCGATAACCTTCCGGGCGCGCCATCCCAAAATTATGCTTGAGGCGGCTTTCGGTGTCGGAGCCCTTTTCATGGCCGATGACACAGATGCTTTCGCCGCGAAAGCGGCCGAAGCCACCGACGATTGCAGGGTCGTCGCCGAATTTGCGGTCACCGGCGAGTGGGATGAAATTGCTGACCAGCCCTGCGATAAAGTCGAGGCAGTGCGGCCGTTGCGGATGCCGGGCAACCTGAGTCTTCTGCCAGGGTGTGAGCTCTGCATAGAGCTCTTTCAGCGCTACTGCAGCTTTGGACTCGAGCCGATTGATTTCCTCGGTAATGGCGACCGCGCTGCCTGTCTCGCCCATCGCGCGCAATTCCTCGACCTTGGCCTCGAGTTCGGCCACCGGTTTTTCAAAGTCGAGATAACTGCGCATTGGGTCCGGGCGAGAGTTTTTCAGGGCGAACTGACGCGGGCGAAGCCTCTAAGTCAAGCAAACGGGTTAATTTCGCTTTTACGTATGTCTTTGGCTAGCTGTCCGCCAATGGATGGAGATCGCGCACCAGCGTTTTCAGCCGTTCTTCCAGAACGTGGGTGTAGATTTGCGTGGTCGAAATATCCGCGTGCCCAAGCAAAGTTTGCACCACGCGCAGGTCCGCGCCGTTGTGTAGCAGATGGCTGGCGAAGGCGTGGCGCAGCACGTGCGGGCTCAAGCGGTTGGGCTGAAGTCCACAGGACTGACCGAGTGCCTTAAGGTCGCGTGCGAAATGCTGACGGGTCAGGTGGCCCTGCTCCCCAAAGGACGGGAATAGCCATTTCGACTTCGCGTTGCGCCCAGTTGTGGCGCACAGTTCGAGATACTCGGACATGGCGCGTTTGGCCTGCTGGTTGAGTGGTACGAGCCGTTCCTTGCCGCCCTTGCCGCGCACAACCAACATGCGCTGATCGCGCTGCGCCGCCGACGCCGGCAGTGCCACAAGTTCGGACACGCGCAGGCCTGTGGCGTAGACCACTTCCAGCAGACATAGCAGGCGCGTTGCCCGCAAGCGCTGAGCCAGCGGCTGCTCAACGTTATCACTGTTCGCCCGCGCTTGCGCCAGGAGCTTATCGACGTCGCCAATCGAAAGCACTTTGGGGAGAGGGCGCGCGCGCTTCGGCCCCTCGAGCACCGCGGCCGGATCGTCGGCGCGTTTTCCCTCAGCGTAGAGAAACTTGTAGACCTGGCGCACCGCCGACAAGCGGCGCGCGAGCGATGACGCCTTGAAGCCGCGCTCAGAGAGACTTGCAATGAAGCCGCGTAGATCATCGGTTGTCGCATCGGCGATTGTCCGGCCTGCGGCGCGCAGATGTGCAGACAAGTCGTTCAAATCGTGGCGATAGGCGGAAAGCGTGTTCTCACCCGCGCCGCGCTCGGCTGCGAGCATGTCGAGAAACAATTCGACTAGCGCTTCATCGGATGCTTTTGGCCGGCGGATCATCGCCTCGCCTTGTGTCCGGCGTCAGTGATTCTTGAGAAACTTGTCGGGCGGGATAGTCACAATGATCTCGCGTGGTTGGTATTTAACAAAGGTGGCAAGCGAGAATACCGCGCCGTAACCAAGCCCGACGAGCAAGCCGAGGAAGACCAAAAATCTAAATAGACTCGGCATGATCAAACCCGGCAAACGTCCCTGCGTCAGCGCCTAGCGATTTTAGGCGAGTTACGACCACGTTCCGGAACCGCTGGCAAGACTGTCCTCGCGGTGTCGCGATTACTGGTATATGGAACCGTGGATTCGCTGCGGAACCATAGCATGGTTAACGGTGCCATTCAAAAACCAGTAGAAAATGGCCTGGAATCGGCGGTGGTCCGTGCGCTTGGCAGCCGCTCTATTGTGCTCGTCGGCATGATGGGCGCAGGCAAATCTTCAATCGGCCGAAGGCTTGCGGGACGACTCGGAATTCCATTCATTGATGCCGATACCGAAATCGAGAGCGCTGCAGGCATGACCATTCCAGAAATTTTCGGCAAGCATGGCGAGCCGTATTTTCGCGCTGGCGAGGCGCGCGTGATCGCACGATTGCTGGACAACGGCCCACAGGTTCTGGCAACCGGCGGCGGCTCCGTAATGGACGCACAGACTCGTGCGCTGATAGGGGAAAAAGGTGTTTCGATATGGCTGAAGGCCGATATCGACGTGTTACTTAAGCGGACCAAGCGCCGCAACGATCGCCCGCTGGCGGAAAAAATCAAAGATCTGCTGCCGGTGCGCGAGCCGCTTTACGCACAAGCCGACATCATCGTGCAGTCGCGCGACGAACCGCACGATACCATTGTCGATGAGATCATGGCCCAGTTGCTGAGACGCCTTGGCCTCGGCGCGGAAAAACTGTTATGACCGCACCATTGCGACAGACCGAACCGAGCGTGGTTAGAGTCGCTCTGGGTGTGCGCGCCTACGATATTGCGATCGGCCGCGGGCTGCTTGCAACTTTGGGTGAGCGTATCAAGGCGCTTCGACCCGGCGCTCGGGTTGCGATCGTCACCGACGAAGCTGTCGCCAAACTTCATCTTGGCGCTGCCGAAGCCGCGCTTAAGTCCTCCGGTATCGGCAGTACACGCATCGTTGTGCCGCCGGGCGAAGGCTCGAAGAGTTATGCGGCATTCGAACAAGTTTGTGAGGCCGTTATCGCCGCTCGCGTCGAGCGAAATGATCTCATCGTCGCGTTAGGCGGTGGCGTAATCGGCGACTTGGCGGGTTTTGTGGCCTCTTGCGTGCGGCGCGGGCTCGATTTTGTGCAGCTGCCAACGACGCTTCTCGCCCAGGTCGATTCGTCGGTTGGTGGTAAGACAGGTATCAATTCCCGCCAAGGTAAAAATCTGATTGGCGCTTTTCACCAGCCGGTTCTGGTGATCGCGGATACTGCCCTACTCGACACATTGGCAAAACGCGAATTCCGCGCCGGCTACGCCGAAGTTGCCAAATACGGTCTGCTCGGCGATGCGGCGTTCTTCGCCTGGCTTGAGAAGAACTGGCAGGATGTGTTTGCCGGTGGCCCGGCGCGCGAGCATGCGATTGCAGTCTGCTGCCGCGGCAAAGCCGGCATAGTTGCGCGCGACGAGCGCGAGACTGGCGAGCGCGCGCTGCTCAATCTCGGCCACACTTTCGGCCATGCGCTGGAAGCCGGCTGCGGGTTCTCCGATCGCTTGCTGCACGGGGAGGCAGTGGCGCTGGGGATGGCTCTGGCGTTCGAATTTTCCGCTCATAAGGAGCTGATCGCAGCTTCGGAAGCCGCGCGCGCCTCCGCCCATCTTGCAGCGGTCGGCTTGCCCACCCATTTAAAGGACGTCCCCGGCGGCGTACCGGCTGTCGATACTTTAATGGACCTGATCGCTCAAGACAAAAAGGTAAGGCGCGGCACGCTCACCTTCATTTTGGTGCGCGGCATAGGCCAGGCTTTTGTCGAGAATAATGTTGATGCTGCTGAGGTACGTGCTTTTCTTACCCACAAACTCGCTTAAGCGATGACCGCGAACGACTGGATTTCAATTGTCGTCGTTTTGATCTGCCTGCTGCTCTCAGCCTTCTTCGCCGGCAGTGAAACCGCGTTGACCGCTTCTTCCCGCGCCAGCATGGCTCGCCTCGAGAAGCATGGAAATCGGCGTGCGACGATCGTCAACCGACTGTTGCAGCAGCGCGAGCGATTGCTTGGCGCGCTGCTTTTCGGCAACAACGCAGTCAACATTGCCGCGTCGGCGCTCGCAACCGGCGTGCTGCTGACCTGGTTTGGCAATGCCGGCGTGGTCTATGCCACGGTGGTCATGACAATAGTCGTCGTCGTGTTCTCCGAGATTCTGCCCAAGACGGCGGCATTCAATGCGCCCGACCGGATCGCGCTCGCGGTTGCACGCCCAATATATTGGTTCGTCAAATTATTCGGTCCGGTTCTGATGGCGGTCGAAGCGTTGGTACGCTGGCTCCTCAAGCATGCGGGGATGACAGTCGGCGACGATAAGCAGATTCTCTCCGCACGTGAGGAATTGCGCGGTGCGGTCGATCTACTTCACCGTGAGGGGGATGTGGAAACACTCGACCGCGATATGTTCGGCGGCGTGCTCGATTTACGTGAACTGGTGGTTTCCGACGTGATGATCCACCGGACGAACATGATCACGCTCGACGCCGATGATTTGCCGGAAGACACGGTCAACGCAGTTATTGCGTCGCCGGTTACGCGTCTGCCATTGTGGCGCGGAAATCCGGAAAACATCATTGGCATTTTGCATGTGAAGGACTTATTGCGCGCATTGCATGCAGTCGATGGTGACGCCGCCAAGGTCGACATCGCATCGTTATTGACGCCACCCTGGTTTGTACCTGACACGCGACCTGTCTCGGAGCAGCTCAAAGCGTTCCGCCGTCGTAAGACACCGTTCGCGCTCGTGGTTGACGAATACGGTGAAGTCGAGGGCCTGGTGACGCTCGAGGATATATTGGAGGAAATCGTCGGCGACATCACCGACGAGCACGATGTCGCCATGCCAGGTGTGCGGCGTCAGCCTGACGGATCGGTCAATGTCGACGGGGCAGTGCCGATCCGCGACTTAAACCGCGTAATGGATTGGAATCTGCCCGACGAGGAAGCGACCACAATCGCTGGTCTCGTCATCCATGAGGCGCGCTCGATTCCGGAAGTGGGTCAGAGTTTCACCTTTCACGGATTTCGATTCCGAGTGTTGCGACGTGCACGTAATCGCATCACCGCATTGCGCATTCAACCTCTCCCGCGTGTTCAGCGGGCGAAAACAGCCTGACACCTAAACGCCGCCCTCGCCCGGGGCGGCGGCATGAATAGCGAGCGCATGGATACCGCCTTTGAGCTCGGCTGAAAGCATTTGATTAATCATCCGGTGGCGTTCGAGCCGGGTCTTTCCTTTGAACGCTTCCGACACGATATAGATGCGGTAATGAGTTTGCCCGCCCGGCCGGTGCCCGGCATGGCCTTCATGCTGGTGGGATTCATCCAGCACTTTGAGGCTTTGCGGCGCGAAAGCCTCGGTCAACTTCTTTGTGATGAGATCGGCGGTCCGCATGCCGCCCGCTTAGGAGAGGCCGGCCTGTCGGTCAATGGACGGAATCTGGCCTCCAATACAATCAAGTCTTGAAGGTGTCACCGGCAAAAGCGCATAATGTTCGGTCATGAAATTCGACTCACCCATTTTTGACCGCATCCGTGTCAAGCCGGAGAAGGATCGCCGTCCGAAAACAGGCGGCCCAGGCTGCGAATGGCATGGCTGCAAGGAAAAGGCGACCCACCGTGCGCCAAAGGGCCGCGGACGCGAGAAGGATTATTGGCGTTTCTGCCTCAACCACGTGCGCGAATACAATCAGTCATACAATTTCTTCGCCGGCATGAGCGACGCCGCTGTGATGGCCTATCAGAAGGACGCGCTCACTGGGCATCGTCCGACCTGGAAGATGGGAACTGGCAAGGGCACGGTAGGGCCGGATATGCGCGCTTTCGGCAGTCATGCCGATCCGTTCGGGTTGTTCGGCGAAGGGGTGCGGGCGGAACAACAGGCGCGCGCGGAAACCCGCCCGATCCGCAACGCCGAGCGCAAAGCGCTCGATACGCTAGGTCTGGACGTCGGTGCGACCTCGCAGCAAGTGAAGACGCGTTTCAAGGAACTCGTAAAACGGCACCATCCGGACGCCAATGGTGGCGACCGTTCTACCGAGGATCGGCTGGTCGAGATCATCCAATCGTACAATTACTTGAAATCGGTAGGGTTCGCCTGACTACTGATTATGTGCCCGAACAACTCAGCCCCGCCTTCCGCACAGGGCTAAGTGCACCTATCTTATTGAAATAATTGATGGTGCTATTCGGCAGCAGCGGGTTTTTCGCCGCGTTGGCCTCTGCTAAGTTGCCGCCGCCATCAGCCGGACCGTATGAGTCGGACCAAATCAGGGGCTTCGGCGTTCCGAAGTCACGGAGGATCAATGACCGCCGCAGTGCAAGAAGTTGCCGGCCTGCCAGACATGAAGGTGTCAGTCCGGCAGGTTTTCGGAATCGATAGTGACATGGACGTGCCCGCCTATTCCAAGGCCGACGAGCATGTGCCCGACATCGACTCCGACTATCGTTTTGACCGTCCGACGACGCTCGCCATCCTCGCTGGCTTTGCCAAGAACCGCCGCGTGATAGTCACTGGCTACCATGGCACCGGTAAATCCACCCATATCGAGCAGGTCGCGGCGCGGCTGAACTGGCCTTGCGTGCGTGTCAATCTCGACAGCCACATCAGCCGTATCGACCTGATCGGCAAGGATGCCATCGTCATCAAGGAAGGCCAGCAGGTCACCGAATTCCGCCAAGGCATTCTTCCTTGGGCGCTTCAAAACAACGTCGCTCTCTGTTTCGACGAATACGATGCCGGACGTCCGGACGTGATGTTCGTCATACAGCGCGTGCTCGAGGCCTCCGGACGACTGACATTGCTCGACCAGAGCAAGGTGATAAAGCCTCACCCTGCGTTCCGTTTGTTTGCCACGGCTAACACTGTCGGTCTCGGCGATACGTCTGGCCTCTATCACGGCACACAGCAGATCAACCAGGGTCAGATGGACCGCTGGTCGATCGTTACCACGCTGAATTATTTGCCACACGATAACGAAGTCGAGATCGTGCTGGCCAAGGCCAAGCATTACCGTAACGAGCAAGGGCGCGACATCGTCAACAAGATGGTGCGCGTCGCCGATCTCACGCGCAACGCATTCATGAACGGCGACATCTCGACTGTGATGAGCCCACGCACGGTGATTACCTGGGCGGAAAATTCCGAAATCTTCAACGATATTGGTTTTGCCTTCCGTCTTACCTTCCTTAACAAATGCGATGAGCTGGAACGGCCGATTGTCGCTGAGTTCTACCAGCGCTGCTTCGGTGTCGAACTGCCGGAATCCTCGGTGAACGTGGCCTTGTCCTGATTATTGCCTCTCCCAAGAGTGGAGAGAGAGACGCCTCATGGCCTCAAATATCAAAGTCAAGCCGTCGTCGAAGGACTCGCCAACTGAGCCATTCAAGCGGGCGGTGACCGGCTGTCTGCGTGCGTTGGCACGTAAGCCGGAGTTGGACGTTGCGTTCGCCGCCGAGCGGCCCGGGCTGATGGGAGGAAAGGTTCGTCTGCCCGAGCCGCCGCGTAAGCTTGGCAAGGCTGAGGCTGCCATCGTTCGCGGCAATGCCGACTCCATCGCCTTGCGACTCGCCTGTCACGATGCGGCCATGCACCGTCGATTACAGCCAGCCGGCCAGCAGGCTCGAGCCGTGTTCGAGGCGGTGGAGCAGGCGCGCGTGGAGGCGATTGGGGCGCGACGCATGGACGGCGTCGCGCAAAACCTCACTGCGATGCTTGACGAACGCTTTCATCGCGGCAAATTCGATCAGATTACAGAGCGCGCCGATGCGCCGATCGAGGACGCGCTGGCGCTCATGGTGCGTGAGCGTCTGACGGGCATGGCTCCGCCGCCGGCGGCCAAAAAGCTGGTTGATCTGTGGCGCCCACTGATCGAGGACCGCGCCGGTCGCGACCTCGACCGACTGGAAAATCTGGTCGAAGACCAGCGTCAGTTCGGCGATGTCGTCCACGACCTGCTCGATGCGCTCGAAATGGGCGAGGATCGAAGTCACGATTCCGAGGAGGAGGAAGACGAGGGCGAAGAGGAGCGCCGCAAGCAGGAGTCCGGTGAAGACGGCGAAGCCGCCGATTCCGATGAGATGCAGCGGATGAGCACGGAGGACACTCAGATATCCGCCGAGGATATGCCCGACGCCGCCGCCGAAGCGGTGGAAGCGCCGACTGCCGATATGGCCGACGATACCGACATGGGCGATGCCGAAACGCCCGGCGAGCCGCAGCGGCCACGCCACTTCGGGGGCAACGAACCACGCGGGCCGGACTATCGCGCATTCACAGTAAAGTTCGACGAAACCGTCGCCGCCGAGGATCTATGCGAGGCGGAAGAGCTGGATCGTCTGAGAGGCTATCTCGACAAGCAGCTGTCGAATTTGCAGGGCGTGGTGGCGCGGCTTGCCAATCGGCTGCAGCGGCGCCTGATGGCCCAGCAGAGCCGCTCATGGGAATTCGATTTGGAGGAAGGCCAACTCGACCCGGCGCGTCTTTCGCGCATTATTGTTGATCCGCTGCACCCGCTCTCGTTCAAAGCCGAAAAGGACACGGAGTTCCGCGACACAGTCGTCACGCTGCTGCTCGACAATTCTGGCTCGATGCGCGGTCGCCCAATTACGGTCGCTGCCACTTGCGCCGATATCCTCGCACGCACGCTTGAGCGCTGTGGTGTCAAAGTGGAAATTCTCGGCTTCACCACGCGCGCTTGGAAGGGCGGACAGTCGCGTGAGCACTGGCTCACGGCCGGCAAGCCTGCCAACCCCGGTCGGCTCAACGACCTGCGCCACATTATTTACAAATCGGCCGATGCGCCTTGGCGGCGGGCGCGCAAGAATCTTGGGCTGATGATGCGCGAGGGGCTGCTGAAAGAGAACATTGACGGCGAGGCGCTCGATTGGGCGCACAAGCGCCTGTTGGCGCGGACCGAACAACGCAAGATATTGATGATGATTTCTGACGGCGCGCCGGTCGACGACTCTACGCTTTCTGTCAATCCCGGTAATTATCTTGAGCGTCATCTGCGCTGGGTGATCGAGGAGATCGAGATTCGATCTCCTGTAGAGTTGATCGCCATCGGTATTGGTCACGATGTGACGCGTTACTATCGCCGCGCCGTGACAATTGTCGACGCCGAGGAACTCGGCGGTGCAATGACCGAGAAACTCGCCGAGCTGTTCGAGGAACACGCCGCCGCCGAGCGACTAAGCCTGCGCGTCCGGAGGCGCGTCGCTTGAAGCGCCGCCGCCCGATTTTTGCGGGCATTTTCTTCGTTACGTTGGCCGTTGTCGCCTTCGCTTTCGCCGATACCCGGCGCTATCCCAACGTGCCAACGCGCATCGAGATCGAAGCGACGCTGATTCCTTCATTCGACAATCGCGATCCTTCGCAGATGCGCTTCGGCGACTTGGAATTTCGGGGCGGGCTCGCTCTTACTTCGAAAAATCCGGCCTTCGGTGGCATCTCTGCTATCCATGTCGAGCCGGACGGCAGTCACTTCATCGCGGTTACCGATCACGGCTCCTGGTTGCGCGGCCGCATTGTGTATCGCGACGGAAAACCGGTGGGCATTGCCGAGGCCGAAATCGCGCCGATCCTTGGCTCCGACGGCAAGCCGCTCAGCGCACGCGGCTGGTATGATGCCGAGTCCCTCACCGAACGCGACGGGACGCTTTACGTTGGCATCGAGCGGGTAGAGCAGATCGTGCGCTTTGACTACGGGCACGACGGCCTGCGTGCGCGTGGACAGCCCATTAATGCGCCCCCCGATTTCAAGACTTTAGCCTACAACAAAAGTCTGGAGTGCCTTGCGGCGCCACAGCAGGGAACGCCGCTGGCAGGTGAATTGATCGTTGTCACAGAGCATAGCCTCGACGGCGCCGGTAATTTTCGCTCGTTTCTGATAGGCAGTGATCGCGTTACGCGCTTCAGCGTCAAGCGCACTGACGATTTCGACGTTAGCGACTGCGCGGTTCTTCCGCCCGCCGACTTATTGTTGCTCGAGCGTCGCGCTTCGCCGGCGCGTGGAATTGCCATGCGCATCCGGCGTCTGCCGCTCGCTAGCTTCAAAGAGGGCGCGCTGGTCGATGGCCGTCCGGTGATCGAGGCCGATCTTGGCTACCAAATCGACAACATGGAAGGCATTGCGGTGCATCGCGTTGCGGGCGGCGAAACGATCGTCACGCTCGTATCAGACGACAATTTTTTCATGATCCAGCGCAATTTACTGCTGCAGTTTGCGGTCATAGGGGAGTGAGATCTTACCGTCTTATCGTCAGCGGGCTTGTCCCAGTGATGGAGAGCGGAGCGCGCTGTGCCTCCAGAATCGAAATGGTCGGGACGAGCCCGGCCATGACAAATCACAATATTGCTGATTCCTCAGCCCGCCGTGGCCTCGCGCTTCTTCACGATCTGGCGCTTAAGCTCTAGAACCCGGGGCGCCAGTTCGTCGTCCTTGGCCTTGAGAAGGAATGCATCGAGCCCGCCGCGGTGGTCGACGGTCTTCAGCGCGTTGGCGGACACACGCAATCGGATTCGACGGCCGAGGGTGTCCGAAATCAACGTGACGTTGCGCAGGTTCGGGAGGAACCGCCGTTTGGTCTTGATGTTGGAGTGGCTCACTTTGTGGCCGACCAGTGGCTTTTTCCCGGTCAGGTCGCAACGCCATGACATGGCTCAGTCCTCGAAATAATCGGTGCGAAGAAGCGCCGATTTCGGTCAATCGTCTAGGTTAAGATGGGGCGGACGTATAGAGAGCGGGGTTAAAGGCGTCAAGCCGAGCAACTCGAAACGATTTAAGGGTTTTTCGAGCCTCCGGACCGACGAACACAGATTCGACGAAATCCGCGCCGACGAGATGCCCGTACTGCAAGCCATCATACTTAACTTTGCGGCATGGCTCCGCGCTCAAGGATTCGCTTGCGTGCTGAACTTCGCGGCCAGTGATATGGTCGCTTGGCCGATCCACGGAGCGTCCGCCGGTGCCGGCGCGCGGAAGGATTGAGTCTTGCATCAAGTCATAAAACGCTCGCTGTTGGCGTCAGGCGCGCTGGCCGTGCTGGTATTCGGCTTGGTTGTTCCCGTGCGCGCGCAGGGGCGGCTTGAGGCGCGGTACTCGGCGACGCTCGCCGGCGTTTCGATAGGCAATGGAAGCTGGACGATCGATATTACTGATACCCAGTACGCCGCCGTGGTAAACGGAACGACTTCAGGATTATTGCGCGCATTTACAGGCGGCCAAGGCAACGCCACGGCGCGTGGCACGCTAAACGGTGGACAGTTGCTATCCTCGATTTACGTTGCGACCATTGGTGGCCGCAAAAAAGTCGACTCGATCCGAATAACCATCAACAGCGGCAATGTAAAAGACTTCAAGGTCGATCCACCATTGGATAACGACCCTGAGCGTGTGCCGATCACTGAGGCATCCCAGCGGGGCGTTCTCGATCCGATGACTGCTTCGCTGGTGCGCATGCCGGGCCACGGGGACCTGCTCGCACCGGAAGCTTGCAAACGTACGCTGGAGATCTTCGACGGCCGGCTGCGTTACGACATGCAATTCGCCTTCAAGCGCATGGATAGAGTCAAGGCGGTGAAGGGTTATGCCGGGCCAGTGGTGGTTTGCGCGGCATACTTCACCCCGGTGGCTGGGTTTGTCCCCTCGCGCGCGGCGATTAAGTACCTGTCCAAGCAGCGTGACATGGAGGTATGGCTCGCACCAATCGCCGGAACCCGCGTGTTGGTCCCGTATCGAGCGCAGGGACCAACACCCATTGGACAGGCTGTGCTTGAGGCTTCTGAATTCGTCTCGGTTTCGGTCCCGGCCGGGACCTCAGCCAACGGTTCGAAGACGCAGTAATTTAATCTCGCTTGACTCTTCGGCTGTGGGCGAATCCACGACCGCGTTAACTTTTAAGGGGATTAAAAACCGCTTGAATCGGACCCACACTACTCCATCTTGTGGCTATGCAAGCCGCTCTTGCCACATGTCGCCGTGAACGAAGCCGTACAGCGCCGGAGTCAGCGATTCGAGCGCGATTCGTTCCAGACTCGTTCTAAAACTTAACCACGCACATATTCACCGTCGCATTGTGATACAGGAAGCCCGTGGGAGGGCTGTTAAAAAGGCACTGCCACCAGTCTGGACGCGTAATGGCTATTTCTTTTTCCCCGCAGTCTGCCCGAGCATCGCGAGTCCGCGGTGCCGGTGTCACGGCAGTGCTGGGCCCCACCAATACCGGCAAGACCCATCTCGCCATCGAGCGCATGCTGGCGCATTCCTCCGGGATGATCGGCCTGCCGCTGCGGCTGCTTGCGCGCGAGGTCTACAACAAGGTCGTCGATCGCGCCGGAAAGGATGCGGTCGCTTTGATCACCGGCGAGGAGAAGATCAAGCCACCGAACCCGCGCTTCTGGGTTTCTACCGTGGAAGCCATGCCACGCGACCTCGACGTGGCATTCCTGGCGATCGACGAAGTTCAGCTCGGCGCCGATTTCGAGCGGGGCCATGTATTCACGGACCGGATGCTTAATGCCCGCGCCCGCGAGGAAACACTGGTGCTTGGCGCCGCCACGGTACGGCCAATGGTGGAGAAGCTACTGCCGGGCGCGCATGTGATCAGCCGGCCGCGGCTATCGACACTCACATATGCCGGCGAGAAAAAGCTTACGCGGCTGCCGTCGCGATCGGCTATTGTCGCATTTTCAGCGGAAGAAGTTTACGCCATTGCTGAACTGATCCGCCGTCAGCGCGGCGGTGCCGCGGTCGTGCTGGGTGCGCTTTCGCCTCGAACCCGCAACGCGCAGGTCGCCTTATACCAATCCGGCGACGTCGACTATCTGGTGGCGACCGACGCTATCGGGATGGGGCTTAACCTCGATGTCGATCACGTCGCCTTTGCTTCTGACCGAAAATTTGACGGCTATCAGTTCCGAAAACTGAACCCGGCCGAACTCGCTCAGATCGCTGGTCGCGCCGGGCGCGCCACGCGCGACGGTACGTTTGGCACGACCGGACGCTGCGATCCATTCGAACCGGAACTGGTGCAAGCTCTGGAAAGCCACAACTTCGAACCGCTTCGCCTGCTGCAGTGGCGCAATACGGATCTTGATTTTGCTTCGATCGGTGCCTTGCAGGCCTCCCTTGCTACTGTGCCAAACGAGCAGGGGCTGACGCGTGCACCAATTGGTGAAGACATCCTGGTTCTGGAGCATGCCGCGCGCGACGAGGATGTACGCGCGCTCGCGTGCAACCCTGGCTCAATCGCGCGGTTATGGGACACTTGCCAGGTTCCCGACTACCGCAAAATTGCGCCTGCGACTCATGCCGAATTGATCGTCACCCTCTATGGATTCCTGATGCGAGAGGGTAACATCCCTACCGATTGGTTCGCTCGTCAGGTTGCCCATGCCGACCGGACCGACGGCGACATCGACACTCTCTCCAACCGGATCGCGCATGTCAGGACCTGGACTTTTGTTGCCAACCGGCCGGATTGGCTCGCCGACCCGGATCATTGGCAGGGGGTCACGCGCGCTGTCGAGGACAAGCTGTCCGATGCGCTGCACGAACGTTTGGCCGAACGTTTCGTGGACCGCCGCACAAGCGTGTTGATGCGGCGGCTACGAGAGAACGCAATGCTCGAAACCGAAATCGGAAAGTCTGGCGAGGTAAAGGTCGAGGGTCACGTTATTGGCCGGCTCGACGGCTTCATGTTTGCGCCTGATGCCTCGGCCGCAGGCTCTGAAGCCAAGGCACTGAATGCTGCTGCCCAGAAGGCTTTGGCCGGCGAGATCGATGCGCGTGCGACCAAGCTGTCACA
>DASWAK010000257.1:0-5697 GCA_036391175.1 Pseudolabrys sp. | reverse complement strand
AGGCCTGGCGGCACCTTGATTTACCGACCGTGAATTCTTTATTTCGCGGTAATGCCGTAACGCAGCATCCATTCACTATAACGCTCGCCAACAGGGGACGACCGGGACGAATTCCTTGGATCGGCTCGTCGGAACTATTATGTCGCAATTTACGCTGCGGCCGCAGGTGCGCACTCGCAATAGTGTGATCGCCGCGGTCGTTTTGATCGTTTGTACATGGCTTGCGGTGACCGCAACCACATACTCACCGCGCGCTGACAAGCTTGCCGGGACGGAAGCGACAACCCAGGGCCGCCGTGAAGGTGCATTCTATTATCCGACGCCAAAGCAATGGGCCTCGCTGACGACCGCGCCGGTCACCGAAGTCGTGTTCCGCACCGAACACTTGACCGAGGGAAAGATCGGCGTCGACGAAGATCGCGCAACGCTGGTGTTCTCGCCATATTCAGGCCGGGTGACGAAGTTGCTCGCCAAACCTGGCGATACGGTAAAAGCGGGCCAACCGCTTTTCGTCGTCGAAGCGCCGGACATGGTGCAGGCGCAGAACGATTTCATCACTGCGATCTCCAATTTGAATAAAGCACGCTCGGCGCTGGAGCTTGCGAAGATCGTCGAGCAGCAAAACAAAACGCTGTTTGAATCCCGCGCCGGCCCGCTTCGCGATCTGCAACAGTCGCAGGCGGCGGCTCGTGCCGCCGAGAACGACGTGCGCTCCTCCCAAACCTCACTGGAGATGACGCGTAACCGCTTGCGCATCCTCGGCATGACCGATGATGAAATCACCAAATTTAGCGACACCGGGGCGGTCAGCCCACAAATGACGATCTATTCGCCGATCGCGGGTACCGTGATTCAGCGCAAGGTCGGCCCCGGACAATATGTCAACACCTCATCTCAGAATACCAGCGCGAGCGATCCGACCTTCATCATCGGTGACCTGTCCACGGTTTGGCTCATTGCCTATGTGCGCGAATCCGATGCGCCAAGCGTGCAGGTTGGACAGGCGGTGCATTTCACCGTTCTCGCGTATCCGAACCGCGTATTCCCGGCGAACATCTCCTTTGTCGCGACCTCACTCGACACGGGAACACGGCGACTACTGGTGCGCGCTACGATCGACAATTCGCAGCATCTGTTACGCCCCGAAATGTTTGCGAGTGTCACCATCCTCACCGGCGAAGGAGACCGTTCGCCGGGAATTCCACGCGACGCAGTTATCTACGACGGCAAAAGTACTCATGTCTGGGTCGCCCGCGACGACAAGTCGGTCGAACGGCGTGACATCAAGACCGGGCTTTCTAACGGGCAGATGATCCAGGTTATCGAGGGCCTGCGCGACGGTGAATCCGTCGTGACCAAGGGCAGCCTGTTCGTCGATCGCGCTGCGGCGGGAAGCTGACCGATCCATGTTGCGCAGTCTTATGTCGTTCTGCCTATCGCGACGGCCGCTGGTGCTGGTCGCCTATGCAGGTTTTATTGGCATCGGCGTCGCCGCCTTCATAACGCTCAATGTTGAAGCCTATCCCGACCCCGCGCCGCCGATCATCGAGATCATCGCGCAATATCCCGGCCAGTCGCCCGAGGAAGTCGAGCGCTACGTCACTATTCCTCTGGAGATCGCGGTCGCCAGTACGCCTGGCCTCACCTACATCCGCTCGAACACGGTGTTTGCGCTCGGCTTCATCCGCCTGCAATTCGAATATGGCCGCGATTACAATTTCGTGCGCCAGCAGGTTACGAACCGGCTGAAGGATGCCACACTCCCGGCAGCCGTTACGCCGGTGATCTCGCCAGCCGGCGGCATCAGCGAAATCTTACGCTACCAGCTCAAAGGTCCTCCCGGAATGGACCTCATCGAGCTCAAGACCATTCAGGACTGGGTGGTCGAGCGCAAATTGCGGATTGTACCGGGAGTCGGCGCCATCTCGCCGCTGGGCGGCAAGACCAAGGAATATCAGGCCGAAATCGACCTGGACCGCATGCGGTCTTACGGCCTCACTTTGCCGCAGATCATCAATGCGATTTCCACCAGCAACGCCAATGTTGGCGGCCGCACCATCGCGGTCGGCGAACAATCAGTCAATGTGCGGGGCGTGGGTGCCCTCGGCTCTATCGGTGACATCAACAATATCGTCGTGAGCCAACAGGGCGGGCTGCCTATCGTGCTGTCCGATATTGCGCACAATCAGGTCGGCTTCACGCCGCGTCTGGGAATTGCCGGCCGTGACAACCAGGACGACATCCTATTCGGCATCGTGCTGATGCAGAAACTCGAACGCACCATGGATGTTGTAACGCGCGTTCGCGCGGCTATTGAACGCATCAACAGCGACGGCAGCCTGCCGCCAGGCGTAAAAATCGAGCCGTACTACGATCGGGGCGATCTGGTTGCGATCACCGTACGCACCGTCATGCATAATATGCTGTTTGGCATCGCGCTGATCTTTCTCATTCAATGGGTTTTTCTTGGCAATCTGCGCTGCGCGCTGATCGTTGCTGCTACTATCCCGGTTGCGCTGCTCCTCGCCGTTATAATTACGGTCCTACGCGGAGATTCGGCCAACCTGCTGTCGGTCGGCGCGATCGATCTCGGTATTATCGTCGACGGTACCGTCATCATGGTGGAAAACATTTTCCGCCATCTCGCGCACCACTCAACGCGTCATCCGTCTGACACAAGCCGCAGTGACCGGCTGCACCGGATCCTCGCGGCCGCGGTCGAGGTGGATAAGCCAATTTTATTTTCGGTAATCATTACCATCGCAGCCTTCCTGCCTCTTTTCACCATGCAGGGCGTCGAAGGCCAGATCTTCGGGCCGATGTCGCGCACCTACGCCTATGCGCTGCTTGGCGCAGTCATTGCAACTTTCACGGTGACGCCAGTGATGTCGTCAATCCTGCTGCCGGAAAGGGTGGAGGAAATTGAGACATTCATTGTACGCAAGATCCGCGAAGTCTATCAGCCTGTGCTCGCCCTTGCCGTACGCAATGCGCGCATGGCGGCTATGGTCGCTGTTGCCTTCCTGGTCGTGTGCGGAACGCTTGGGATGCGGCTTGGCACCGAATTTCTGCCTAAACTGGAAGAGGGCAACCTCTGGATTCGAGCACTGCTCCCGCCCACGATCACGCTCGAGGCAGGCCGGGATACTGTCAACAAGATCCGTGCTGTCATCGCCAGCTATCCGCCCGTGCGAACGGTTGTATCCGAACAAGGCCGCGGCGAGGACGCCACCGATCCGGACGGATCTTTCGTCGCCGAATTCTTCGTACCGCTTAAGCCGTTTGAGGAATGGTCGAATGGTCTGACCAAGCCAAAACTTGTGAAGGAATTGGCGGAACGGCTGGAAAACGAGTTCATCGGTATCGACTTCAACTTCTCACAATACATCCAGGACAATATCGAGGAAGCCGTCTCCGGTGTGAAAGGCGAAAATTCAGTCAAGATCTTCGGTCGTGACCTGGCCGAGCTCGAACGTTTGTCGAAAGCGGTCAAGGATGAACTCGCGAAGGTGCCGGGAGTCACCGATCCGGGCGCGTTCAATCTGCTCGGCCAGCCGAACCTGGTGATCCAGGTCGACCGCGCCAAGGCAGCCCGTTACGGTATCACCGTCGGCGACATGAATACCGTGGTCCAGGCCGCGATTGGCGGTCAGGAAGTGACCCGCATCTATGAAGGTGAAATGAACTTTCCGCTCGCCGTGCGGCTGGCGCTCCAATATCGCGACAATATAGATGCCATCCGCTCGGTCCCCGTGGCCTTGCCAAATTCTGACCCGAAATCGCCAACGGCTTACATTGCTTTAGGTGATGTTGCCGAAGTGAGGCTGGAAACTGGTGCAGCCTATATCTATCGGCAGAACACTGAGCGTTTCGTGCCCATCAAATACAGCGTGCGCGGCCGCGACCTTGGCTCAACCGTTGCCGATGCACAGGCGCGCATCGCCAAAAACGTGCAATTGAAAGAAGGCTACCGGCTAGAGTGGTCAGGCGAATTCGGCGCTCTGGTCGAGGCCAAGAAGCGGCTTGCGATCATCATCCCTCTCAGCCTGGTGCTGATCATGATGCTGCTCTACAGCCTGTTCAATTCCGTGCGCGACAGCCTGTTGGCGCTGTCCGGTATTCCATTTGCTGCGTGCGGTGGAATTCTCGGGCTCTACTTGTTCGGTCTGAACGCCAGCGTGTCGGCTGCCGTTGGCTTTATTTCCTTGTTCGGTGTGTCGGCCATGGACGGCATCTTGCTCGTCTCCTACATTCGCCGACGCCTGGACGAGGGATTTGGCAAGGAAGATGCGATCATCGGAGCCGCGCAAGCCCGTATGCGGCAGATTTTCATGACCGGATTTTCCGCTTGCATTGGCCTGGTGCCCGCAGCGATTTCCACCGGCATCGGCTCGCAGGTGCAGCAACCGCTCGCCTGCGTGATCGTGGGTGGCATGTTGCTGTCGCCGATCTGCAGTCTGCTGGTAATCCCGACCCTGGCGCGGCTGGCTATGCCAACCGTCCGAAGGACGGCAGCACGGAGTGGCGGCGTCGCCGAAGCGGGGCCTGCTGAATAAGACGAGGAGGTCAGCTTGCCCGCTTGGCCGGCTGCACGAACTCGCCGATATGCCCAATAGCTTTGCTGAGGACCGGCCAGAACAGCAGCATGATGGCGAGCGTGGTGATAGAGCCGACCAGTAAATTTGACCAAAATACCCGCAAGTCGCCGCCGGATCCGATCATCGACAAGCGGAACGCGTCTTCCGCACGGCTGCCAAGCACGAGCGCAAGCGTGAACGGCGCCAATGGTATACCGATCTTCTTGAACACGTAGCCGACGACACCGAAAATCATCATCAGCCAGATATCGAACATCGCATTCTGGATGGCGTAAGCGCCGATCGCGCATGACACTACGATCATCGGTGCGATCGCGGCGAACGGCACTCGCAGAACAGCAGCGAATACCGGCACGGTGGTCAGAACAATCGCCAGGCCCACGATGTTGCCAAGATACATGGAGGCGATCAGGCCCCAGACGAAATCCTTGTGCTCGACGAAAAGCAATGGACCGGGATTGAGCCCCCACACCATCAGCCCTCCGAGCAGGATGGCCGCCGTACCCGATCCGGGAATTCCCAGCGCCAGCATCGGCAGCAGGGCGGCCGTGCCGGACGCGTGCGCCGCTGTTTCCGGTGCGAACACACCCTCAATGCGGCCCTTGCCGAAGCTTTCGGGATCCTTGGAAAAACGCTTAGCCAGATTGTAGCCCATGAAAGAAGCCGCGATCGCGCCGCCGGGTGTAATGCCGAGCCAGGCCCCGATGACGGAGGATCGCAGCAGCGTGACCCAGTAGCGCGGCAGATCCATCCAGACATTCAGCAGCACCCGCAGGCTAATGCGCGCCGCATGGCCGCGCAGTGCCAGCCGCTCTTCCATGGTGAGTAAAATTTCACTGATGCCAAACAACCCGATCACCGCGACCAGAAAATTGATGCCGCGCAGCAGTTCGCTCAGGCCGAAGGTCATGCGCAACTGGCCCGAGACGGTGTCCATACCGACGCCGGCAAGCAGCAGCCCGAGCGCCATCGAAATAATTGTCTTGTGTTTTGCTTCGCGGCCCAAACCGACAAAGGAGCAGAAGGTGAGTAGATAGACCGCAAAGAATTCCGGCGGCCCAAACCGCAATGCGAAAGACGCAATTCCAGGTGCGAGGAA
>DASWAK010000256.1:0-5416 GCA_036391175.1 Pseudolabrys sp. | reverse complement strand
AGAATAGCGCGGCCAGCAAGCCGGCCGCTGGGATCGTGATGATCCACGCCGTCACGATTTCGCGCGCAACAACCCAGCGCACCGCTGATACCTTTTTGGCCGCACCAACACCGATGATCGAGCCGGTGATCGTGTGCGTCGTAGATACCGGAATACCGAGCTCGGTTGCCGCAAACAGCATGACAGAGCCTGCGGTTTCAGCGCAAACGCCCTGCATCGGCGTTAGCCGCGTGATGCGCGATCCCATGGTGCGCACGATCCGCCAGCCGCCCGCCAGGGTGCCTGCTGCCATCGCGATCTGACAGGCGATCACCACCCAGAACGGAACGTAGAACTGGCTGCCGAGATGCCCCTGCGAGTAGAGCAGCACCGCGATGATTCCCATCGTCTTTTGCGCATCGTTGCCGCCATGGCCGAGCGCGTAGAAAGACGCTGACACGAATTGTACGCGGCGGAAAATATGATCGATGCCATACGGAGTCGACCTGATGAACGCCCAAGACACGAACAGCATCAGAAACAATGCGAGCAGAGAGCCTAAGCCAGGCGACAGGAAAATAGCGGCTGCCGTCTTGGCCACGCCAGACCACACCACGGCGCCCACACCCGCCTTTGCAATCCCGGCACCGACAAGCCCGCCGATCAGTGCGTGCGAGCTCGACGAGGGGATCCCGAGCCGCTGCGTAGCAATCTGCCAAACAATCGCTCCCGCCAATGCACCGAAGATCACGCGCGAGTTAACGACATCCGCCTCAACGATACCGCGGCCGACGGTTTCGGCAACATGCAAGCCAAAGAATAGGAAAGCGACGAAGTTGAAAAATGCCGCCCAGGCCACCGCGTATTGGGGGCGCAGCACGCGGGTCGAGACGATGGTCGCGATCGAATTTGCCGCATCGTTCATGCCGTTGAGAAAGTCAAACGCCAGCGCGACGACGATCAAGCCGAAGAGAAACGGCAAAGCCAGCGCGGCAGCGTCCATCGTTGTCCAGCCTCGAAACGATTACACGTGCTCGATCACGATGCCGTGCATAACATTAGCTACGTCGTCAAAGCGATCGACGACTTTTTCAAGATGATCGTAAACCTCATTGCCGACGAAGAACGCCATTGGGTCCGATTTGGATTTGGACAGAAAAAGTGCCCGCAGGCCGATGTCATGCAATTCGTCGGCGCGGCCTTCGAGCGCGGACATTTGCGCAGTCAAGTCGCTGATGCGTACCGCTTCCGAACTGATCGCCCGCAGCAGCGGCACCGCTTCCTTGGCGAGCTCCGCACATTTCACGATCGCATCGGCCATTTCTTTCATTTGCGGCGTGAATTCGGTCACGTCGAACAGGATAATGCCTTTGGCGGTCTTCTGCATCTGGTCGATGCTGTTATCCATCGAGGTGATCAGGTCGCGGATATTGCCGCGGTCAAACGGGGTGATGAAGGTGCGGCGCACCGCGATCAGCACCTCACGGGTGACGTCGTCCGCCTCGTGCTCGCGGTCCATGACGATCTGGTAGTTGCGCTCAACTGCTGCGCCGCCCTCCAGCATGGCGCGCAAAGCTTGCGCTCCGGCGAGCACGGCCTGCGAATGGCGAGCGAACAGCTCGAAGAAGCGCTCCTCCTTCGGCATCAAGGCGTGGAACCAGCGCATCATGGCAAACCCCGGCGACCGGTTAGCGACTACAGGGAAACTAGTCGTTCGGCGTGCGGTTGAGAAATCAGGCAAAACCCGCCTGTGGAAACATCGATCGCACCCATGACCCGCGTAACCACTGCGCAGCGATGCGTAAATTTAATATCATGAAAACAAGGGCTTCGTGACGCCCGTCATTCGCCCCCGCGACCGAAGATTTGCTGCATCAACCCGCTGGGTCGGTTAGTTTGCCCACCAAGAGCTATTCGAGGCGGAGACCTTCATGCGGTTGGGCTACTTCACCATGCCCGTGCACCCGATGGGCCGGGACTGGTCGCAGACACTGCAGGAAGATCGCGAAGCCATCATTCTCGCGGACAAGCTCGGCTTCTATGACGCCTTCGTCGGCGAGCATCTGACCGACGCGTGCGAGAATATCACCAACAGCATGATATTCCAGGCCACGCTGATCCACAACACCAAGAACATCAAACTCGCGACCGGAACCACCAACCTGGCGCAGATGCATCCGGTGGTGATCGCAGTCAATGCCGCGATGTTTGACCACCTATCGCAGGGTCGCTTCGTGATGGGCATCAGCGCCGGCGCGCTCACGTCCGATTCAGAAGCGATCGGAATTCTGGACGAGGACCGCAACAAGATCTTCGCCGAAGCGATCGACGTCATTCTGGCAGTATGGGAGCGCAATCCGCCTTATGACATCGATTTCCCGGATAACCGTTTTAAAGTCGGTTTCGCGCGCACTGCCGCGCTGGCGCTCGGCGTCGGCATACTGGCGAAGCCCTTTCAAAAACCACGCCCGGAAATCGTTGGCACCGTCGTGGCGCCATTTTCTCCCGGCGTGGTGCTGATGGGCAAACGCGACTTCCACCCGCTATCGGCAAACTTCCTCCTGTCGAGACATCTCAAGTCGCACTGGAGCAACTATGTCAAGGGCAAAGCAGAGGCCGGGGCCAAAGCAGATATTGCCGATTGGCGCGTCGCGCGCACGATTTTCGTGGCCGATGACGACAAGGTGGCTGCGCGTTACGGACACGACGATACCAAGAGCCCGTACCGTTTCTATTTCGAGCAGATGCGCGCGAAGATGAAGCGCGGCAACCGGCTGTACGTGTTCAAGAGTCACAAAGAACAGTCCGATGACGAGATCACCCTTGATTACGTCATGCAGCACTGCGTGACGTTCGGTAGCGTCAACAAGGTAGTGGACGCCATCCTCAAGTTGCGCGAAGAGACCGGCGATTTCGGCGAGCTGGTTTACGCCGGCATGGATTGGGTCGACCCGATGCTCGCCAGGCGCTCCATGCAGCTCATGGCCGAGGAAGTGATGCCGCGCGTAAACGCAGCGATCGGCAAGCCAGCAAAGACCGCGGCGGAGTAAAATTCTTTGTCATTCCGGAACACTACGAATTGGCGGGCGCTTTGCTCGCTCCCCGGAATGACAGAATTTTCACACCGATAGCGGATCCGTCCCCAACGCGGCATAGAGACCATGCTTGGCGCCTTGGGTGAACGAGATGTTCTTGTCGAGCTCGACCGAGGCTGAACGCACGCGCTGCGCTGCCGGCTCGGTCGCCGGAACAGTGCCACCTTCGGCGGCCGCTTTCGCCGCGCGCAACAATATCTTGCGCGTCATGACGATGCCGCTATCGGTCGCGCACAGGTGCTCCTTGGTGCGATCCTGGATCGGCCCCATGCTTTCCTGGATGGACGCGTCCTGCATGGCGATGCCGTCGACTCCCGTGGAGGAATGACCGTGCCGCTGTGACTCGCGGTCCAAGAGGTAATTGTTGGATTTATTGGCAAGAGGAATGAAGGTGCCGGGCACATATTTGACGTGAATGCCTTCCCCGTCCTGCATCGCCGAGACTTCCGATTTCGTTAGAGCGCGCTTGGGGTGATAGTTAATGCTCCAAGCCCAGCAGGATTCGTCATCGATCGGCACCCAGGCATGCGCGCCCAAGGGATGGCCGGCGCGCGGCGGGATGATGGAATACCAGGGCATGATCCAGGGCGTGATGCGCCAGTAATATTTACCGCTGTCGGCATTGCGCCGCGCACCGATCAATAACCCGCCGGGAAATTCCTCCACCTCGAACAGCGGCATGCGGTCCTGCTCGTTATAGACGTTGCCCCTTGAGCCCTTGAACAGCGGATCCTTGTTGAGTTCGCTCCCATGTAGCCATGACACGTGACTTGAATCGATACCGCCCTCCATCGCTTGCAGGTAATTGCACTCCTGTAACCGCTTGGAGACAAAGCGCTGGGGTGGCTCAACATCCGTCCATTCCAGTGCCGGCGGCGGCGGCTGCAAAGCGGGCGGACCGAGATAGGCCCAGACGATTCCAGCCTTCTCGATGCATGGGTAGGACTTTAATTTGATGTTCTTGCGGAAGCCACTCTCTTCGGGCTCCGATGGCAGATCGATACATTGCCCGGTCACATCGTATTTCCAGCCGTGATACGGGCAGCGCAGTCCGCATTCCTCATTTTGTCCAAACCAAAGTGAAACGCCGCGATGGGCGCAGAATTCGTCGATCAGGCCGACACGCCCTTTGCTATCGCGGAAGCAGATCAGACTTTCGCCCATCAATTTCACGCGCACCGGAGGACAATCGGACTCTGGAATTTCTGTCACCAGCAGGAATGGCGCCCAGTAGCGCCGCAGCAATTTGCCCATGAATGTGCCTGGGCCGACCTGGCTAAGTTGATCGTTTTGTTCACGCGACATCATGACGACGTTTCCTCACGTCTTTGCTATGTTCCTTGCAGGTGGCGCCCATTATATGCAGCCACTCCGCTGACGGAAGCCAAGCGTCATGCCCTTGCCGCGCATCGCCATTGCAACAGGAGACCCGGCCGGAATCGGGCCTGAGATCGCGCTCAAGGCTGCGCTCGACGCGAGCGTACTTAAGCTGTGCCGGCCACTGCTGGTGGGTGACCGGGCAGCGGTGGAACTGCATGCGCGCGGCGCTGGCCTATCGCCCAATCTCAATGTGATCGAAAAGGAAGCCGATGCGACCTGGACCGGCGGTGCGGTCAATCTACTGGATATGCGCGATGGCAGAAACGCGCCGATCCGGATCGGCACCGTTGATGCCACGTACGGCCGCGCCTCGTTGGCGAGCGCTAGCCGCGCCATCAGGGCCGCCCTTGCCGGCGAAGTGGAGGCGGTTGTCGCAGCGCCGCAGACTGAGCGTTCGATCGCGGCGGCGGGCATTGCCTTCGATGGCTATCCATCGTTCGTCGCGCGCGAGACCGGCACACCGGTCAATGACGTCTATCTGATGATCTGTTTCGACCAATCCCGCATCGTACATGCGACCTTACATGTGAGCGTGCGGGAGGCCGTCGCGTTGATAACGCCCGAGCGAATCGAGCGGGTCATCCGCGTCACCGACGCATCGTTGAAAAAACTCGGTATCCCACGACCGAAGATTTTCGTCAGCGGGCTCAATCCCCATGCGGGCGAGAACGGACTGTTCGGCCCAGAAGAGACCGAAGTTATCGCACCAGCAATCGCGCGAGCGTCTCAAAATGAAATCGAAGTGTCCGGCCCTTTCGGCGCCGATACGATGTTCCTCAAAAAAGGCGCCGATGCATTCATCGTGATGCTTCACGATCAGGGTCACATCGCAGCAAAACTGCAAGCTTTCAACCGCACTGCCGGGCTCTCGATCGGCTCACCAATCCTGTTTTCCTCTGTTGCGCATGGCAGCGCACATGACATCGCTGGAAAAGGCCAAGCCGATCCCGGCGCCATGATCG
>DASWAK010000255.1:0-1619 GCA_036391175.1 Pseudolabrys sp. | reverse complement strand
TTTTGCAACAAAATCGGCACTTAGCCGACATCAAACGATGTCCGCTCTTCGGTCGCTATTGGGGGCATAGCGGACATCGGGAATTTATGAGTACACGTCCTAGCACTACTTTGGCAGAATTACTCACGCCGCTGCTCGCTGCAAATCCATTTTCGACAGTGCGGACATCGCTGCGGCGGTAGTCGAGCGAAGAGTTCGAGAATGGCGTGGCGTACGGCGGGCAAAGTTGGCTGAGGGGGTGGCCCGTTGATTCTTTTTTTCCCGTCTTGCTGTTGCGAGCCGGCGATGCTGGAGGAAGGCGTAAGCGATCATCGTCATGAGCGCATGACGATGCAGGCCGTGCCAGGATCGACCCTCGAAGTGATCGAGCCCCAGTTCCTCTTTCAGTTGTTGGTGCGCCTGCTCGCAAATCCATCGCGCCTTGATGGTAGCCGCCAAGGTGCGCAGCGCAGTTTTGGCCGGCAGGTTGGCGAGGTAGTATTTCTTTTCTCCCGACGTCCGGTGCTCGCCGACGAGCCAAGCCTCCTCCCCGGGCAGATGTTGCTGACCCTTGTCCCCGATCCGCTGCGGCGGTCCGTCCGCGACCCGCACGCGGACAGCGGCAAAACGAGCTTGGAGCCTTCCTTTCGTGCCGGTGCGCCAGCTGATGGTGCGCCACCGGGCATCGGCCAGCATGTCTTCGGCCGGTATCGATAGAATGTCAGGAACGTGCCGCTGACGCGGACGACGGCGCTTGGCAACCGGCCAGATCATCTGCACATCGGCAGGGTAAACCTTGAGGTGTCGCGGAATTCCGACTGCCCAGGTCAATTTGCGAGCCGTGAGTCCCTGGCGGAACGGCGCGCTCAGCCCATAGCCGGCATCCGCCAAGACGCAGCCAAAGCGCACACCGGCCGCGATGACACGATCGATCTCCGCCAGGGCCATTTCCGGCTTCGTCCGTGTCGTTCGATACTCGGCCGGAACACCCGCTCGCTCTAACCGAGCCCGATTGCTCGTCCAACTCTCGGGAAGAAACAGCCGCAAGGCCAGCATGACCGGTACTTCGCCGCTCGCAAGCGTCAGCGATACCAGGGTCTGGCAGTTGGCGGTCTTGCCGAGCGCCGATGCATATTGCGATGCAACACCCACCGAATGCGTGCCCTTCTTCGGAATCGCGGTGTCGTCAATCACCAGCACGGCATCGCTGCCGCCGACGAGCCTATCCGCTTGGACAAGCAACTCGGTTTCCACCGGCGCCGCATCCCACACCCCGGCGGCGATGAAGTGATGCAATTGATCGCATTCGCCGAGCGCAAGCCGCTTCGCCATCGGCTGAATGCTCTTGCGATCGCCAGGGCCGATTAGCCCCGAAACGTACAGCGGGCACATCTGGCGCCGTGCCTTGTGCCCCAGCCGATCCAGAAATGGCTTGAGCCAACGTCCAAGCTCGTCTTGCCAAGTCAACGTCCTGACACCCATGGTCGGCCCCTCCAAAGCCGACCACCCATGATTCAGAGAAAAAGTGATTTGGGAATCCCGCGCCGCTCAAAATCTGCCAAAGTAGTGCTAGTGCGTCCGTCAGTCTGTCGAGTCAGCTGGTGGGAGTCCATGCCATGTGAAATCACCGCACATGTAGC
>DASWAK010000254.1:0-7667 GCA_036391175.1 Pseudolabrys sp. | reverse complement strand
CACCAGATTGATGTTGACCGCGAGCAGGATCAGCTCGATCGACATCAGAATGATGATGACGTTCTTGCGATTCAGAAAAATGCCGAAAATCCCGAGCGTGAACAGGATCGCGGCGACCGACAGATAGTGACCGAGGCCGATCATCATATGTTGCTCCCCAGCCCCTGCCCGGATCGCACTTTCACGATCTGGATCGCCGCCGCCGGCGTACGCGCCACCTGCTCGCCAATATCTTGACGCCGCACGCGCACTCGGTGCTGCAGGGTGAGCACGATGGCGCCGACCATGGCGACTAGGAGGATAATGCCCGCGGCTTCGAAGAAGTAGACGTAGCGGGTATAGAGCACGAGGCCGATCGCCTCGGTGTTCGGGATCTTTGCCGGGATCGGCGCGGTAATCGCCTGCGGCGCGCCCGGACCAATCACCCAGGCGCCGACCACAAACAGGAGCTCGGCGAGGAATATGCCGCCGATCAGCATGCCGACCGGCAGGTATTGCAACACACCCTGCTTGAACTCGGAGAAATCGACGTCGAGCATCATCACGACGAACAGGAACAGTACTGCGACCGCACCGACATAGACCACGATGAGAATCATCGCGAGGAACTCGGCGCCCATCATCACGAACAAGCCGGCCGCATTAACGAACGCGAGGATCAGAAACAGAACCGAATGCACGGGGTTGCGCGCCGCGATCACCATGACCGCGCTGGCCACGCAGATGCCGGCGAAGAGATAAAAGAACAGCGCGGCGACAATCATCGGCGTTACCTGTACGGTGCGTCGAGCGCGATGTTCTTGGCGATCTCGCGTTCCCAGCGATCGCCGTTTGCGAGCAGTCGCTCTTTGTCGTAGTAGAGCTCCTCGCGTGTCTCGGTGGCGAATTCGAAATTCGGTCCTTCAACAATCGCGTCCACGGGACAGGCTTCCTGGCAGAGCCCGCAGTAGATGCACTTCACCATATCGATGTCATAGCGCGTCGTGCGGCGCGTGCCATCATTGCGGCGCGGCCCGGCCTCGATGGTGATCGCTTGCGCGGGGCAGATTGCTTCGCACAGTTTGCAGGCGATACAGCGCTCCTCGCCGTTAGGATACCGGCGCAGCGCGTGCTCGCCGCGGAAACGCGGTGAAATCGGGCCCTTCTCGAACGGATAATTCAACGTGGCCTTCGGCCTGAAGAAATAGCGCATGGCCAGCACGAAGCCGGTCACGAACTCCCACAAGAAGAGCGCCTTTGTTGAGCCGACGAGCCTCATCGCGCCCTCACTTCATCGCCGTCTTGGCCAGATCGCCGTACTGGATGACAGCGGCGACGATCGCCACCATCGCCAGCGACAGCGGCAGGTAAACCTTCCAGCCGAGCCGCATGAGCTGATCGTAGCGATAACGCGGAACCATGGCCTTGGCCATCGAGATCAGGAAGAAGAAAAACAGCGCCTTGCCGGTGAACCAGAAAACGCCCGGAATCCATGTGAACGGCGGGAACGGAATCGGCGACAGCCAGCCGCCCATGAAGAATATCGTCGCCATGGCGCACATGGTACAGATCGCGACATATTCGCCGAGCATGAACATCATGTAGAGCGTCGAGCCGTACTCCACCATGAAACCGGCCACCAGTTCGGACTCCGCTTCCACCAGGTCGAACGGAGCCCGGTTAGTCTCCGCCAGCGCCGAGACAAAGAAAATGACAAACATCGGGAACAGCGGAATCCAGTACCAATTCAGGAACCCGTAGGGACCGTCCTGCGCCTGTACGATGGCCGAGAGATTGAGCGAACCGGCGCACAGCAGGACGGTGATTATGACGAATCCAATCGAGACCTCGTATGAGACCATTTGCGCCGCCGAGCGCAGCGCCGCGAGGAACGGATATTTCGAATTCGATGCCCAACCCGCCATGATCACGCCGTAGACCATCAGCGAAGAGATGGCGAAGATGTAGAGCACACCGACATTGATGTCGGCGATGACCCACTTGGCATTGACCGGAATCACCGCCCAGGCCGCGAGCGCCAATACGCAAGAGATTAGCGGCGCCAGCAGGAATACCCCCTTGTTGGCGCCCGCCGGAATCACCGGCTCCTTCACCACAAATTTCAGCAAATCCGCGAAGGATTGGAACAGGCCCCATGGTCCGACCACATTGGGGCCACGGCGGATCTGTACGGCGGCCCAGATCTTGCGGTCGGCGAGCAAGACGTAGGCGACGGCAACGAGCAGCACCACCAGGAGAACCACCGACTCCACCAGAATGATGAGGAGCGGCCAGAGGTAAGTCCAAAAGAAATCTACCATGCGCCCTACTCCGCCGCCGTCCGGGTCGCCGCGTGCGCCAGCGCCGAACATTCCGCCATGATGGCGGACGCCCGTGTGATCGGATTGGTGAGGTAAAAGTTAGAGACCGAGGAACGCAGCGGCGCTTTGTCGAGCGTGCCGCCGAGCTTGGCGAGTTTCTTGATATCGGCGGCATCCCCCGCAGCGACTTGATCGACGCGCATCAGGTGGGGATGAGCGGCAAACATCGCCTGGCGTAGCGCGCCGAGGGAATCATAGGGCAGCTTGTGGCCAAGCGCGTCGGACAACGCGCGCAGGATCGCCCAATCCTCGCGCGCGTCGCCGGGCGGAAACGCCGCACGGCTTGCCATCTGCACGCGCCCTTCGGTGTTCACGTAGATCGCGGATTTTTCCGGATAGGCAGCGCCGGGAAGGATCACATCGGCGCGGTGCGCACCGCGGTCGCCATGCGTGCCGATATAGACGACGAAAGGACCAGACGCGACCTCGATCTCGTCGGCACCGAGTAGGAACAGAACATTGACCCCGCCCCCCGCCATCTGGGCTGCATCGAGCCCTCCCGCGCCCGGCACAAAACCGAGGTCGAGCGCCGCGACGCGTGAGGCGGCGCTGTGTAAGATCGAGAAACCGTTCCACCCGTCTTTCACCGCGCCGAACTCGACCGCCGTTTTTGCCGCAAGCGAGGCAATGGCGGCGCCGTCCTTCCGAGCAAGCGAGCCGGCTCCAATCAATATGAGCGGCTGCTCGGCTGCTCTAAACGCGCCGGCGAACTTGTTGTTGCCGAGATCGGCGAGCGTTTCTACGCCCACGCCAAGGTAGTCATAGCTGTAGGTGAGATCGGCCTTCTCGCCGATCAGTGCGATCAGGAAATTTCCGGCGCGCCATCGCTTGCGAATACGCGCATTCAGCACCGCAGCCTCGCGCCGCGGATTTGCGCCAATGATCAGCAGCGCGTCAGCCTGCTCGATCCCGGCGATCGTTGCGTTGAACAAATACGATGCCCGGCCCCATTTTGGATCCAACGTCGAACCGTCCTGGCGCGCGTCAATATTGGCGCTACCGAGGCGCCCCATCAGGTCCTTAAGGGCAAACATTTCCTCTGCGCCCGCGAGATCGCCGACAATCGCCCCGAGGCGCTTACCTTCGTTCGATTTGACCTTGCCGGCGATAACCGCGAAGGCTTCTTTCCATGAGGTGGGTTGCAAGCGTCCGTTTACACGCACATAGGGCTGATCCAGCCGCTGCGTGCGCAAACCATCAACCACGTGACGGGTTTTGTCGGAAATCCACTCCTCGTTCACGTCCTCATTGGCGCGCGGGAGGATGCGCATCACCTCGCGCCCGCGCGTGTCGATGCGGATCGCGGAGCCGACAGCATCCATCACGTCGATCGATTGCGTCTTGTTGAGCTCCCACGGCCGGGCCGCGAAGGCGTAGGGCTTCGACGTAAGCGCGCCGACCGGGCAAAGATCGACCACGTTGCTTTGCAGTTCCGAAGTCATCGCGTGTTCGAGATAGGTCGTGATCTCCATATCCTCGCCACGGCCGATAGCCCCAAGCTCCGGAACGCCAGCTACCTCGGTCGAGAAACGGATGCAGCGCGTGCAGTGGATGCAGCGCGTCATGATGGTCTTGACCAGCGGGCCGATATATTTGTCCTCGACCGCGCGCTTGTTCTCCTGATAGCGGCTCGCATCCACGCCATAGGCCATGGCCTGGTCCTGCAGATCGCATTCGCCGCCTTGATCGCAAATCGGGCAATCGAGCGGATGATTGATCAGCAGAAACTCCATCACGCCTTCGCGCGCCTTCTTCACCATCGGTGTCTTGGTATTGAGGATTTTCGGCGAGCCATCATTGTTCGGCGGCAGGTCCTTCACGCCCATAGCGCATGACGCCTGTGGCTTCGGTATGCCGACGACCTCGATCAAGCACATCCGGCAATTTCCGGCGATCGATAGCCGCTCGTGGAAACAGAAGCGCGGAATTTCCGCGCCCGCGGCCTCGCAGGCCTGGAGCAGCGTGTACTCTGGTGGAACGTCGATCTCTTTCCCGTCAACGATGACCTTGGTCATGCCGCGTGCTCGCTCGGCTGGTCGCAACGTGCCGTCTTCAATAATTTTGCACCGGCGACTTCCCGCCAACCGAAGGCATAGTCGCTCGGTCCACGAGCAATCAGATGGTCAAGCCGGGCGACGCCTTCCGCCATGCGAGGGCGATGGCCGGCTGAGATCCACCACAAGACCAGCGTGGTCTTGACCGGCACAAACCATTCCTCGCGGCGGGTGTAAAAGCGCTGGTGCAATGTCTGCCAGACGAAGCGCTCCAATGCCTGCACATTTTCCCATACTGTCAGGTTCGGCAGAATAGTTGGGTCGTCATAGACCCGCATGTTCATGGCATTCCCGCTTTCATCTTGCAAACGCCAGACGAAACCGGGCATCTTGTCGGCGAGACCGTTCACGCGTGCCACGTTGTCGACGAACTCCGCCATGCGTGGATCATCGAGCGAATGGCGTATCCGCGCGATGTTGAACTGGGCGAGATGGCGGATTTTGGTCATCATCATCACTCCGCCGCCTCGCGCACAGCGCCATGAGCGTCGGCATTGCGCGAGTACTCATCGATGCGCCGCTCGATCTCCGGCCGGAAGTGACGCAACAGACCCTGCACTGGCCAGGCCGCGCCGTCGCCAAATGCGCAAATGGTGTGGCCTTCGATCTGCTGCGTGACCTGCATCAGCATGTCGATCTCGCGCCTTTGTGCACGGCCTTCCGCCATGCGGGTCAGCACGCGCCACATCCAGCCCATGCCCTCACGGCACGGCGTGCACTGGCCGCAGCTCTCGTGCTTGTAGAAATAGGAGATGCGGGCCATAGCGCGGACAATGTCAGTCGACTTGTCCATCACGATCACAGCCGCAGTGCCAAGCGCAGATTTCTTGTCGCGGCAGCCGTCGAAATCCATGACCAGCGAGTCCGCCCAGTCTTGGCCGGCTGGGACCAACGGCATCGACGAACCGCCCGGAATGACAGCAAGCAGATTGTGCCAACCGCCACGCACGCCGCCGGCATGAGTTTCCAGCAGTTCGCGCAGCGGGATCCCCATGGCCTCTTCGACGTTGCACGGCTTCTCCACGTGACCGGAGATACAGAACAGCTTGGTGCCGGTATTGTTGGGCCGGCCGATGCCGGCAAACCATGATGCGCCACGCCGCATGATGTCCGGTACGACCGCAATCGATTCCACGTTTTGTACAGTGGTCGGGCAACCATAGAGACCCACATTCGCCGGGAACGGCGGTTTCAGGCGAGGCTGGCCTTTCTTGCCCTCGAGGCTCTCTAGCAGCGCAGTTTCTTCGCCGCAGATATAGGCGCCCGCGCCGTGATGGACGTAGAGATCGAAATCCCAGCCATTGACGTTGTTCTTGCCAAGCAGTTTGGCCTCGTAAGCCTCGTCGATAGCCGCTTGCACGCGTTCGCGTTCGCGGATGAATTCTCCGCGTACGTAGATGTAACCGGCATTCGCACCCATGGCGAAACCGGCAATCAGGCAACCCTCGATCAGCAGATGCGGATCGTGCCGCATGATCTCGCGGTCCTTGCAAGTGCCGGGCTCGGACTCGTCGGCATTCACAACGAGATAATGTGGGCGGCCATCCGACTTCTTCGGCATAAACGACCATTTCAAGCCAGTCGGAAAGCCGGCGCCGCCGCGGCCGCGCAGGCCTGACGTCTTCACCTCTTCAATGATCGCATCGCGGCCTTTCGCCAGAATGGCCTTGGTTCCATCCCAGGCGCCGCGCGCACGCGCGCCTTTCAGACCCCAGTCGTGCTGGCCGTATAGATTTCGGAAGACGCGATCCTTGTCAGCGAGCATGGCTCACGCCTTCTCCTTGAGCGTGGTCGCACCGCCAACCGGCGCGGATAGCTGCCGATCGATCTGCGGACCCGGCTTCACTTTCTTGCCGGACGCGAGATCGTCGAGAATCTTGCCGAAGCTCTCGGCCGTCAGGTCCTCGTAGTAGTCGTAGTTGATCTGTGCCATCGGCGCGTTGACGCAGGCGCCGAGGCACTCGACCTCGACCCACGAAAACTTTCCATCCTTGGTGACGTCGCCCTGGTCGCCGATATGTTTGCGGCAGATTTTCTCCAGGCCGTCGGCGCCGCGCAGCCGGCACGGCGTCGTGCCGCAGAGTTGCACATGGAATTTTCCGACCGGCTGTAGATTGAACATCGTGTAAAAGGTCGCGACCTCGAGTGCGCGGATATGCGCCATGCCGAGAAAGTCGGCGACATGACGGATCGCCGCTTCCGGCAACCAGCCGTAATGCTGCTCCTGCGCGCGCCACAGCAGCGGGATAATCGCCGACTGCTGCCGGCCTTCGGGATATTTGGTGATTTCCTTCTTCGCCCAGGCAAGGTTGTCCTTGCTGAAGAAAAAATCCTTCGGCTGGATTTCGGGCGGCGCCAGGCGGCGAACGCTCATCGGTCCACCTCGCCAAACACAATATCGATTGACCCGAGGATGGCGGAAACGTCGGCCAACATATGGCCGCGGCAGAGAAAATCCATCGCTTGCAGGTGCGCGAAACCCGGCGCGCGGATCTTGCACTTGTAAGGCTTGTTGGTGCCATCGGCGACCAGATAAACGCCGAACTCACCTTTCGGCGCTTCGACCGCGGCATAAACTTCGCCCGCCGGCACGTGATAGCCCTCGGTGTAAAGCTTGAAGTGGTGGATCAACGCCTCCATCGAGCGTTTCATCTCGTCACGCCGAGGCGGCACGATCTTCTGGTCGTCGATGGTGACCGGCCCCTGCCCGGCAGGCGAATGCAGCCTCTCAACACACTGTTTCATGATTTTGACCGACTGGCGCATCTCTTCCATGCGGATGAGATAGCGATCGAAACAGTCGCCGTTCTTGCCAATCGGGATGTCGAAATCGAGCTCGGAATAGCACTCGTATGGCTGCGCTTTGCGCAAATCCCAGGCTGCGCCGGACCCGCGCACCATCACGCCGGAGAAGCCCCAGTTCCACGCATCGGAGAGCGTGACCACGCCGATATCGACATTGCGCTGCTTGAAGATGCGATTGCCCGTCAGCAGCCCATCAAGATCGTCGACCACCTTCAGGAACGGATTGCAGAAAGCGTAGATATCGTCGATCAATTGCGGCGTCAGATCCTGGTGCACGCCGCCGGGACGGAAATAGGCCGCATGCATACGCGAGCCGGAAGCGCGCTCGTAGAAGATCATCAGTTTCTCGCGCTCTTCGAAGCCCCACAGCGGCGGCGTGAGCGCGCCAACATCCAGGGCCTGCGTTGTGATGTTCAGCAGATGTGACAACAGCCGACCTATTTCCGAA
>DASWAK010000253.1:0-4709 GCA_036391175.1 Pseudolabrys sp. | reverse complement strand
GCTGCTGCTCAATGAAAATTTGCCGTTCAAGGCGATCTTGCGCTCGGTCGTGTTGATTCCGTTCATCGTACCGACGGTGCTATCGGCAATCGCGTTCTGGTGGATCTACGACAGCCAGTTCTCGATCGTTTCCTGGACGCTGCGTCACCTCGGCTTGATCGCTTCGAATATTGATTTTCTCGGCGATACCTGGAACGCGCGCTGGTCGGTCATCTTCGCCAATATCTGGCGCGGCGTACCATTCGTCGCAATTACCCTGCTAGCTGGTCTACAAACTGTATCGCCTTCGCTTTACGAAGCAGCAACCATCGACGGCGCCAGCGCCTGGCAGCGATTCCGTTACATTACATATCCGCTGCTCACCCCAATCATCGCGGTTGTGATGACGTTTTCGGTGCTGTTCACGTTTACTGATTTTCAGTTGATCTGGGTGCTCACGCACGGGGGGCCGGTCAATGCCACGCAGTTGATGGCCACACTTTCCTATCAGCGCGCGATCATCGCCGGACAACTCGGCGAAGGAGCAGCGATTTCAACCGCAATGATCCCGTTTTTGCTGGCGGCCCGTCTCATCTCATGGTTCGGCCTGCAACGCAGGAAGTGGCAACAGGGCGAGAGCAATGACTGACGCCCTCGCCCGCAAAGTATCTGACCCGCGCGCGGTGCTTAACGCTACGGCAGATCACAGCGAGGGCATGAGCTACCTCGAGACGCTGCCCCGCCGCCTCGTGTCGCTCTATCTCCCGCTCTCGATCATTCTCCTGATACTGCTGTTTCCGTTTTATTGGATGGCGCTGACCTCCATAAAACCTGACGACCAGCTACTCGACATGGACCGCGTGAGCCCATTCTGGACGACGGCGCCGACGCTCAAGCATTTCTACAACCTGCTGTTCCAGACGAGCTATCCGCGGTGGCTATGGAACACCATGTTCGTGGCGATCGGCGCGACGGTGTTGTCGATCATCGCCAGCGTGCTTGCCGCTTATGCCATCGTGCGGTTGCGCTTTCGCGGCGCGGCGTGGGTGGGCGGCGCTATATTTCTCGCCTACCTAGTCCCCCCATCGATCCTGTTCATTCCACTCTCGACGGTCGTGTTTCAATACGGCCTGTTCGATACTCCGTTCGCGCTGATCCTGACCTATCCGACAATCCTGATCCCGTTCTCGACCTGGCTGCTGATGGGCTATTTCAAAACGATCCCGTTCGAGCTCGAAGAATGCGCGCTGATTGATGGCGCCAGCCGTTGGCAGATCCTGACGAAAATTGTGCTGCCCCTCGCAGTGCCGGGCCTCATCTCGGCTTTCATCTTCTGCTTCACACTCTGCTGGAATGAATTTATTTACGCGCTGACATTTCTCTCCACGACCTCGCAAAAGACGGTGCCGGTCGCGATTGTCAATGAATTTGTTGACGGTGACATTTACCGCTGGGGCTCGCTGATGGCCGGCGCGCTGGCAGGGTCATTGCCGCTCGTGATCCTTTACGCATTTTTTGTCGAGCACTATGTTTCGGCAATGACCGGCGCGGTGAAGGAATAAGTCTGTATTAGTGGCCAGCCCTATTGCCAGGATCGCCCCGCGCGGTGACAAGATTGGCGGAGAGGGAGGGATTCGAACCCCCGATACCCTTGCGAGTATGCCGCATTTCGAGTGCGGTGCTTTCAACCACTCAGCCACCTCTCCGGAGCCCGAACGGGCCTCAAAAAGGCCCCGAATGGACGGGCGCTATGTAACCAAGCGCGCCAAGACAGACAAGGGTCGCACGGCGTATATTGCGGCGTCTTTAATGAACCGGGCTACTTGCCCGAGCGACCGATGCGTAACGCACTGAAATTCGACCTCATCCGCAAGGAATTGCCCGGCGTCTTCATGACGCTTGGCCTGGTCGCCATTCTAACCGCGGTGCTGTTTGCCCTGGTTTGGCAAATGGGGCTCGCCCACGGTTCCGTCGTTTTTCTGATTCCGGTCGTGATCGCAGCCACGCGCTGGGGAATCGTATCGGCGGTCGTCGCCGCAATTTGCGGCGTGCTCGCCTCCGCCTTTTTCTTCTATCCACCGCTCTACAGCTTCCACATCAAGGATCCGCAGGAGGTCATCGACCTGATCCTCTTCATCTTCGTGGCGGTGGCGGTGAGCCAACTCGCAACCCGCCTCAAGTGGCAGCTGGAGATGGCGCGGCAGCGCGAAATCGACCTGCGCGACCTCTACGCTTTCTCGCGGCGCCTGGCCGTAGCATTCGATGTCTCCGACATTCATGCCGCTATCGAAGACCACCTCGCCAGCATCATGCAGCGCAACGTGGTGCTATTTGCCAGCGCGCGCGAGGCCTCGAACAGTACCGGGCGGCGCGCCGGCGTAGCGGTTCCGGAGCACGTGCTCACCGAGGCGGTCGAGGTCGCATCGGGCCATCGTGACACCGCTGCCGGTGCGATGGTGACCACCGACAGCGGCGAAATCTGGCTCGTTCGCGCGGTCTCGCCGAAAAGTCCCGAATTCGGAGTCATCGCAATCAATCTCGGCCATGAATCGAAGGAGCGAACCAACGAGCTGCGCATCCGTGTGGATGCGGTGCTGGCCGACGCAACCGCCACGCTCGAACGGCTCGGCGTCGCCCATGCGATCAGCGAAGCGCGCATGCGTTCACAGACCGACCAGTTGCGCGAGGCCTTGATCGGCTCTGTCAGTCATGAATTGCGTACTCCTCTTGCTTCCATCCTCGGCGCCGCAACCGTGCTCAGTGCAGCGCCCGCGCTCCAAAAGGAAAAGAAGCTGACCGCGCTGGTGCACGACGTGCGCGATGAAGCTGAACGTCTCAACAACGATATTCAGAATCTGCTTGATGCCACGCGCATCAGCAGCGACGGCGTCAAGCCGCATGCCGAATGGGCGGATCCCGCCGATATCATCAACTCGGCAGTGGAGCGCTGTCGGCACCGTCTTGCTGATCGTCGCCTAGTGGTCGATCTGCCATCGGACCTGCCATTGATTCATGTCGATCCGGTGCTGGTTCAGCAGGCGCTGGTGCAGATCTTCGACAATGCTGTGAAATATTCCGCGTCCAGCTCGCAGATCGCGGTCACGGCGCGTACGCCCGATGGCCGCCTGGTCATTAGTGTCACCGACAAGGGCGCCGGACTGACCTCTGCAGAAAGGTCAAAAATCTGGGATCGATTCGCGCGCGGCGAGCGTCACGCGGCAACCACCAGCGGTTCTGGCCTGGGCCTGTGGATCGCTAACGCCTTCATCGCCGCCAATGGCGGAAAGGTAAGCGCCGTCAGCGAGGGCCCCGGACTTGGCACGACGGTGGCGATCGAATTGCCGGTGACGCAAGCCGCCGTGCCTGAACTGGAAAGCGATGCCGATGAGTGAGCCCTCCCCCATCGTTCTCGTCGTCGACGACGAGGTCCAAATCCGCCGGTTCCTGCGCACCGGTTTCGAGCTCAATGGCTTTGTCGTTCATGAAGCCGGGACTGGCGCCGAAGCCATCCGCACGGCGACATTGCGGCCGATTGATCTCGTCATCGTCGATCTCGGTTTGCCCGACATGGATGGCGCCGAGGTGGTCGAGCGGATCCGCTCCTGGTCGAGCGTGCCGATCATCGTGCTGTCAGTGCGCTCGAATGAGGCGCAGAAGGTGCATTTGCTCGAGCTTGGCGCTGACGACTACGTGGTCAAGCCGTTCGGCATGGCCGAATTGCTCGCGCGCGTGCGGGTGGCGCTAAGGCGGCAAATGCGCGCCGTGTCCGGTGAGCCCACAGTCAAGGCCGGGCCCCTCACCATCGATCTCGCCGCCCGCGCAGTCATGCTCAACGACAAGCGCTTGACGCTGACGCCGAAGGAGTACCGGTTGCTACAAGTTCTCGCTCAACACGCCGGCAACGTGGTCACCCATCAACATCTGCTTAAGGAGGTGTGGGGCTCTATCCACGTGCATGATACTCATTACTTGCGTATCTTCGTCCGCAAGCTGCGCCAGAAGATAGAGCCGCACCCAGACTCCCCAAAAATCCTGGTGACAGAATTGGGCGTCGGCTATCGATTGGTGCAATCGGGCAACGAAGGCGACACCGGCACGTGGTCGGACTCAACCCCGGCCAAAAGCGAGACCTGAGCGGCGGACCGTTAACGCTATTTGTGTGGTCTGCTGACGAGCGGCTAATCGTGTCGGGTTTTCTTGACAGGCCACGCTTTTCCCCGCCATAAGCATGGCGCGCGGGCCGTTGGGTCCGCGTGCTTTTTCGAGGGCTCCCTAAGCCCTTAAAAACAAACAGCAAACCGACTGAAAGAAGCCGGTCCGGAACAGTCCGAGCGCCGGGATCGAACACGAGGACGAAAGATGTTCGCAGTCATCAAGACTGGCGGCAAACAGTACCGGGTCGCCGCCGAAGACGTGATCCGGGTCGACCGGGTCAACGGCCAGCCCGGCGAGATCGTCGAGTTCGGCGAAGTGCTGGTGGTTGGCGGCGACACGCCGCAACTCGGCACGCCGATAGTTGCCGGTGCGACTGTTGCTGGCGAGCTGCTCCAGCATACTCGCGGCGACAAGGTGATCGCCTTTAAGAAGCGCCGGCGCAAGAATTCGCGCCGCAAGCGCGGCTATCGCCACGAATTTTCGGTGGTCCGCATTACCGAAATCCTCACCGGCGGTGCCAAGCCGTCGAAAACCGCAGCGCCGCGGCCCAAGCGCGAGCCGAAGCCGAAGGCGGA
>DASWAK010000252.1:0-9115 GCA_036391175.1 Pseudolabrys sp. | reverse complement strand
ACCGAAGTTGTTGCGGACCGGACCTGCCGCTCCCGGTTATTTCGACGTCCTGACCAACTCGATCAATGTCATGCAAGATCAGATCACGCGTGCTCGCCTGGCCGGCGAGCCGCCGCACGTCATGCTAATGCCGAGATTGCGCGCAATCGGCCTGCTCGAATTCAATCGTGCCGAAGAGGCCATTGCTGAGGGACGAGCTTGCGTCCAGCAGGCCCTTGCTGCACTGCGCCGATACATTTAGCGGCGTAAGAAATCACGCATTCATACGGCTAAGCGCGCCGCGCTTGCGCAGGACGACGCGGCGCGAGGTCGCAAGCGCAATAGTTCCTGATCTCTCGAGTTGCGTCACCATACGCGATACCGTTTCAATGGTAAGGCCGAGATAATCGGCGATGTCCTGGCGCGACATCGGCAGATCGACTTCGCTGGCGCCTGGGGTTCGTGCCGCCATTTCCAACAGGAATCCGACGACCCGCTCCTGCGCTGTCTTGATCAGCAACATGATATGATCATGTGCGCGTTGCAGCTCCGTAGCAGTCATCCTCCAGAGCTGACGAGCGACTTCCTTGTCGCGCCCGGCGAGCGCGACTACCGCGCTGCGTCTTATTACCAGTATTTTGGAGTCGGCGACTGCTTCAGCAGAAAAAGTGTGTTCGCCGCCCACCTCGAGACCGAAGATCTCGCCAGGCAGATAGAACGAGCTAATTTGGCGGCGGCCGTCGTTGAGCACCTTGTAGGTACGAACGGCACCGCTGACGACTTTGTAGAGGCAGTCGGCCGGTTCGCTTTCGCCGTAGATCTCGGCGTCGCGGGCAAACGGCATCAGTGCTCCCATCATTGCGATCGAGCTGCCGAGGCTAACAATGTTTGCCGGGGCCGACCGTGCGACCCGCGCTGCCTGAGAAAAATTTTGGTTGATTGTCTGCGTAAGCATGGCCATCACTCCGAAAAGTTTGACGATTAATCGATACTGGTGGAAGCGGATGGCCGTAATTCAGATAATCCCCATAGGGGATTTCCCGGAGGCGCGGCGAGATGACCTGAACTGAGTTGGTAAGGTGCGGACGCATGACTAATGTTCGGGTTCCTTTGCAAAAACGGTAAAAATCAGTAATTTTTTGCACGGAAGCCGGGTGCTAAGTGCTGGCGCGCCCGAAGAGATTCGAACTCCTGACCCCCAGATTCGTAGTCTGGTGCTCTATCCAGCTGAGCTACGGGCGCTTGATTCCGCTGCCGAACGGCGTCGGGATCGCGCATAGCTAACGTCTTGGGTATCCATTGGCAAGTCGCCGCGCCGTCCTCGCCGGGCCGCCGCTAACTCCAACCGGCGGCGAGTGGCAGTCGTGTCCGTCGTGCAATGGCCCCGATCAACGCAGCAGGTGCGCAGGTTGCCCCCCCCAGCAATGCGGCGCGTCCGATACGGCTTGCCGCAAGGCCGGACACGGCGCTCGCCACCCGGACGGCGCTGCCAATTAATTTCCGCGCTTCGGCCAAATAGACATCCGGCGGACAGCCGCGCCGTATATGCTCAACTGCGAGCGCGGCCGAGGCCAGCGCAATGGCGAGGCCATCCCCCGTGAAGGGCGGGATGTGTGCGAGGCGATCGCCGACGCGATAGATGCCGGATTCCGCGTCGCTATGCAGGTGTCCTCCCTTCGGACAAACGACAGCAATGGGTTTGCGGAACAGCGGAGCGGCGCCCGCGAGACGCTCAGCGAGACTCGGAACCATGCTCGATAAATAGCCCTGCAGTCCCGTCCAGTTGGCGCCAAGCCGCATTACAACGGTGCGAGGAAGCAAGCAGCAGAGATTGCAAATCTTATCCTCGACCAACTCAAGCCCGGCATAGCTCCGATCCATCAGAAACAATTCCACCTGGCCGGCCAATACGCGGCGAATTTCGGCAGTCAGCCGCAAATGTATCTTCAACCCGACTTGCGATCCGTCGCGCGTATCCTCGATTCCACGTAACCCGAGCTTGCCGGTGGCCACAACGACGTGGCGGCACCGCAACGTTTCGTCGTCGTCGCATAACACGGTCCATTCGCCGTCACCCGGAATAACACCGCGCGCCGTGACTCCCTGTTTCAACTGCACACCGCGATCGCGCGCGTGATCCAGCAGCGCCTGGTCAAGGCGATATCGCGATAATGACAACGCACGAAATGGCAACGATGCCGCCACATCGCGAATTTTGGAGCGAACGACAACGCGTTCAATCTCGACGGCGCCAAGACCAGCGGGATTGATACCGAGGCGATGCAGTTGCCCTTGCGTCTCAATACTGAGGAATTCGCCGCAGACTTTGTGGTGTGGCCCGTGCGCGCGCTCGATCAGCACAACCTCACGACCCAAGGCGGCCAGGCCAGAGGCCGCCGCGCTTCCAGCCGGACCCCCGCCTATAACAACGATTTCCACACGTTTCATCGCACCCGTCCAATGACGAAGCGGAACATGAACCAGCGCAGGTCAACGCTATCGTCAGGAATACCGGCTTCGCCGATCGCGTGTTTCCATTCCGTGCGCGTGAGAGAGCGTGCAACTGAAATGCGGCCATCGTAGCTGACGACGGGGTGCAGGCGCATCAACGTACCGGCGAGCGCGATGAAATAATACGGAACAATACTGCGCTGCAGGTCATAGATCACCCAGCCACGCCGTGCCGATGCCTCCATCCAGCGCAGGAACCGCACGATCATCGCATCGGAAAGGTGATGGGTAACGAGACTTGTGGTGACAAGATCGACAGGGCCATCGGGCTTGAACTCAAAAACATTGGCGACGCGAAAGTCTATGTCATCGGCCGCGCCAGTCGCGCGTCGCGCGACTTCAATGACCTGTGAGCTGAGGTCAATACCGACAAGACGCATCGGCCGTCCGTGCTTGGAGGCCCAACGCCGCACCGTACGCAGCAGGTCCCCATAGCCACAGCCGACATCGACAAGAGTTAACGGCTCGTCTTTTGGTATATTTCTGGCCGCACGGTTGAGCCATTGGATCACCGGCCAATGCCCCATCATTGCGCCGTTGAAACGCGCCAAATCACGCAAAATTTTCGTCAGTTCATTCGTATCAACCGGGCCGTCAAGAACCTCGGTTTGTACGCTGCGCCGCGTGCGATCAAATACCGGCGGTAGCCGACTGGCTGTTAAATCCGTGGTCTTTCCGAGCGAACTCATCACGCGACGGTGTGGAAAAGCATAGTCTCTGCGATCAGCCCTGGACCGAACGACATGGCGCAACCTCTTCGGCCAGGCGCACCCGACCGCATGAGCTTTTCGATCACAAACATGACGGTCGCCGACGACATATTGCCATAGCGGCGAAGCACCTCGCGCGACGCCATCAGTGCAGGTGGCGTTAGACCGAATGCTTGTTCAACGGCGTCCAGCACGGTACGGCCACCGGGATGGACGGCCCACAAATCGATCGCGCCGGCAGACGCCCCGTCGAGAATTTCGCCCATGTGGTTATGCAGTGCGGCTTGAATCGTAGCCGGCACTTGTCCGGACAGGACCATGTCGAAGCCATAGTCGCGGATATTCCACGTGATCAGTTCGCGTGTGTCCGGCACCAGTACGGCACAAAAGCTGTCGAGCGCGGTGCCAATCGGATAGGCACTGACGAGGCAGGCCGCACAGCCATCGCCAAACAGAAGAAACGAGAGCACCTGCTCAATGTCAGTGGTCTCCTTCAGATGAAGCGTACAAAGCTCTACATTCACAATGAGCACGCGTGCCGACGGCTCTGAGCGCACGATGTGACGCGCAAGTTTGAGCGCGTTGATCGCTGCGTAGCACCCCATGAACCCGATCATGGTGCGCTCGACCGCGCTCGGCAATCGACACCTTTCGATGACTTCCAGATCGAGCCCTGGAGCTGAGAAACCGGTACAGCATGTCATCAGCAGATGTGTGATGCGGTCGCGCTCACCGTCTAACCGCAACCGCTCAACCGCGGACTGCGCCAGAGCCGGTGCATCCTGTTCGAAGCGCCGCATGCGCATCGCTGTGTCGGGAAAATCGCCGCGCACATAGAAGCGCTGGGCGTCGACGGCTTCTCCTTCCGGCCTATTGCTCGGCGACAGCGACGAATAGCGATGTTCGATATCGGCCCTGTCCGCCATGCGACGGAACAAGACTGCGTTGCGCCGGTCCTTGAACAGCGACTGCGCAAATCTGCGAAAGGCGTCATGTATGTCGTACGGCGGCACTGCCGTAGCGACGCGATTAATATATGCCGTTGTCAATTAGACTCTCTCGTTTCGCGCCGCGCTTTGGTGACGGGCCGCGCTAACCGACATCGCCCTTACGCTCTATAACACCGGCGGAGGTTCGATCATCGGCGGTGAAACTCGGTGCACGTTCACATGGGCGTGACCGTCGAAATTAATAAGCCATAAAAATAATCGAAACTCGCGCCACCAGACTGGATGCAAAGGCCCGTTTCAGGCGTGGGCGCGCTCACCGCGTCGTGTGCTCAGATCGACCGCGCGGTCGGGGATCGTGATGCTGAAGGTGGCGCCGATGGTTCCCGGCACGAGCCGGATTTCGCCGCCATGCGCGCGTACGAGCTCCGCCGCGATGGCCAAGCCGAGTCCCGTGCCGCCGGCGCGCGCAGAGCCCTGAAAAGCCTGGAACATGTGGGCGCGCGCCTTCTCGGGCACGCCCGGCCCGGTATCGGATATCTCGATTACCACTACGCTGCCTTCACGCCGTCCAGTAAAACGAATTTGATCCCGTGCCGAATCGCGCGTACCGCGCGCCTCCAAAGCCTGCACGGCATTACGCGCAATATTAACGAGAACGCGAAACAATTGATCGTGATCGGCTTCCACTGTGAGTCCGCGTTCTACCGCCACAATCCATCGGATCGGCACACCAAGACCGAGACCAAGCGCCTCGTGCACTTCCTCGATTAATGGCTCGAGCTCAATCGTCTTACGCTCGGGCGGCGGCTCCTGCGCGCCGCCATAGGAAAGCGTTGACTGGCAAAACGCGATCGCGCGTTCGAGCGCGCGCATCAGCTTGGGCGCGAAGCGCTGCACCTTCGGATCTGGCGAGGTCGAAAGTTGATCGGAAAATAATTGCGCCGAGGCTAACAAATTGCGCAGATCGTGGTTGATCTTCGACACCGCGAGACCAAGGGCTGCCAGCCGGCTCTGCTGGTGCAGCATCGAGGTAAGCTCCCGTTGCATAGCCCCGAGCTCTTCTTCGGCCGTACCAATTTCATCCTGCCTGCCGCTCTCGGCGATGATGCGCGATGGATTTTCAGGGTCGGCGCGGAATGCGATCATATTGTCGGTGATACGCCACATCGGGCGCACCAGGAGATAATGCAGAGCGAAGAACACCAGCATCGCGGTGATGCAAGAAATCGCCAGCGACAGCATCAGAATGTTTATGGAGAACGTCCACATCGCCTTGTACAGTGGGGCTTCATCGAGAATGATTTCGAGGAAGTCGCCGCCCATTGGGGCCGCCCCCACCACACGTATCATGTCGTCCGGCTTGCTGGTGAGCAGAGTATCGAAAGCGTCGAAGATGGATTGCCACCAGGAAACCTGTCGCATGTCGATGTCTTGCGCGATCCCGGATGGCATATCGGAGGCGGCGAGCAAACGGCGTTGGTTGCCCATCTTCATCGCCACTGCGTGCGCGCCGATGCTTTTGAGAATCTGGTTCGCCAAGCTCTCCGGCACCATTCCACTTGGTGCGGCGTCGAGCACGAGGGCCGCCGTGTGCGCCGCGGCCAGCCGATCGTTCAGCCAGTTCAAGCGGAAGTTTGCGACCGAAGGCACGTAAATCAAAATTTCTGCCACCATCACGAACAGGATGGTGAGCAGCAGCAACTTACCCGAAAGACCGACGCGCCAAGTCCGCGCCGGCTGCGGCTCCGGCCCAATTCCGTAGCTTGCTTCGTTGTCCGCTTCCAAGATCGCCTCAACCGAAGATTCGCATCCAACCAATGATGCGCCGCACCCAGGGACTGGTCAAACTTGGGGTAAAAAAATCGATGGCTGCACGCTTTCCGAGTTCCGACAGCGTCGGATATGGCAGCACAATATCGGTGACAGCGCGGATATTCAGTCCCTGCGCGATCGCGAGCGTCCACATTGCAATTAGCTCTCCTGCCTGCGCTCCAACGATCGTTGCACCAACTATCTTACCTTTTCTCGTGGTGATGACTTTTATGTGACCGCGCGTATCTCCTTCCGTCTGTGCGCGGTCATTGTCGTTGTAAGGCCAGCGCGCAATGCGGATCTTGATCCGGCGCGCCCGCGCCTGTGCTTCAGTAAGGCCAGTATGTGCAAGCTCCGGTTCGGTAAAGGTCGCCCAGGGAACGGCGCTGTTATTTACCCTCACCGGAAGACGGAACAGTGCATTTCGAATGACCAGACCGGCGTGATAATTGGCAGCGTGCGTAAGCGGTGGGTGCCCAGCAGCGCAATCGCCGAGCGCGTAGACACGCCGGTTGCTGGTCTTGAGCTTTCTATTCACGACAATGCCGGAGCGGTCGTAACGAACCCCCGCGGCGTCGAGATCGAGTCCGTCGATCGTCGGTCTGCGCCCGGTCGCAATCAACAAATGGCTGCCGGTAATCGTCTGTTCGGCGGCGCCGGCTTTGATCGTCGCCGTTACAGTAGAGCCAGCGTGCGCGATGCCGATGACATTTAGTCCGGTTCGGATAACAATGCCCTCGCGCTCAAGGCAATCGAGCAGCACGGCGACACATTCCGGGTCGTCATTGGCGAGCGGCTTGACAGCCTCGAGCACGGTCACCGAACTCCCCAAGCGGCGAAAGGCTTGCGCCATTTCGAGGCCGACGGGGCCTGCACCGATGATAATGAGATGCTCCGGCCTCTCCTTGAGATCAAAAATACTTTCGTTGGTAAGAAATGGGCCGCTGTCGAGTCCGGGAATTGGCGGCACGGCGGGCGCTGATCCGGTCGCGATCACGAAGCGTCGCGCTCGAATTTCGACATTGCCCGCCATCACTGTGTTGCGGTCCTTAAACTTCGCATGGTCGTGGATGACGCGAACCCCAAGGCCGGTGAAGCGCTCAACCGAATCCGTCGGCGCTACGGCTGCAACGACCGCATGCACGTGATCGTGGACCTTGGCGAAATTGACCCCGATGTCTTGTACATCGAGCCCGAATGCGCCGGCGCTGCGTATTGCCGCAGCGCGCCTGGCCGCTGCCAACAGAGCCTTCGACGGAACGCAGCCAGTATTGAGACAATCACCGCCCATCTTGCGGCGTTCGATCAACACTGTCGGCACGCCGAAAGCCGCGGCAGCCGCGGCCACCGACAGGCCGCCGGGACCACCGCCGATTACGCAAATGTCGGGTGCGAGTGTTTCCGCCATGCCCCTGCAAGCCCTGCCCGCAACAATAACATCTACATCATATGGCGGTGCGCGAGCGCGCGCGCCAATATTTCAACATTACCGGCATCAGCACGAGCAGAGCGAGCGCGACCAGCGCGGCGATCAGCTGCGGCGTCAGGACGTCGGTTGGATCAAATGCCATATGGCAATCAGGCCCTTTAGCTGCGATGCAATGATCATAGGAATTTTTCTGCGCCGTGATCACGCTGTCCAAGCCGGTCCCTGCCAAAGCAAAAACGATGGCTGCTGGGATAACACCGAGTACGGTCCCTGCGACAAACGGCCCGAGCCGTACACCCGCAAAGGCCGGCGCCAAATTGACCAGAAAAAATGGAAACACCGGCACCAACCGGAGGAACAGAAGATAGCTAAAGGCGTCGTCGCGGAATCCCTTGGCAAGCTGATTGGCGCGCGGACCTGCCCGCCGCAGCAGTGGCTCTCCAAGCGCTGTCCGTGCCACTAGGAAGATGACGGTGGCGCCGATCGTCGCACCGATCACCGCGGCCGAAGCGCCGACCAAGAGACCGAATAGAAAACCGCCGGCGACGGTGAGAAATGCCGCCCCTGGCAGCGACAGTGCGACTGCGACGATATAGATGCCGATATAGGCGAGCACGGCCAACAGGCGATGTTCCGCGACGAAAGTGTCAATGGTTGCCCGATGGCGCACCAAAGATTCAAGTGAGATGCCGCCGTCGCCGAGCACGAAATAGCCCGCTCCCCCGAGGATAACGATGACCGCCAATGGCAGAATCCGGCGGGCGAGACCCCACGACTGACTAACGACGGGCGAGCTTGCGGACATGGTGCTTTATACACGAAGCCCTTGGCCGGGCGGGCCGGTCTCACTGCCTTGTGAGGCTTTTTGACATCGGACAGCCGGTAGGCAGGCGGTCGCATTGACGGGCCAAAGCCCCTCCCTTATAAGCCGCGCAAAATCGAATGCCGGCCCGGAAGAATTCGGGTTTTGATGTCTATTCGATGATAACGTCCCTCTTTCCCACGGCGCGACCACCGGAGAACCTGAAACGTGAAGCGGACTTATCAACCGAGCAAACTCGTACGCAAGCGCCGTCACGGTTTTCGCACACGCATGGCTACCAAGGGCGGACGTAAAGTCCTGTCGGCGCGCCGGGGACGCGGCCGCAAGCGGCTGTCCGCCTGACGGCGGCGAAACCCGCCGCGTATTTGCTTCCATGGAACGGTTGAGGCAACGGGCGGATTTTCTGGCCGCGGCTTCGGGGATCAAGGCGCCGACCGCGGCGTTCGTGCTGCAAGCGTGCAAGCGACGCGACGAAGGACCGGCACGGTTTGGCTTTACCGTGTCAAAGAAGGTCGGGAATGCTGTCGAGCGTAACCGGGTTCGTCGCCGCTTGCGGGAAATTGTGCGGCGCTCGGCCGCAAGCCGGCTCCGAGCCGGTCACGATTATGTGCTGATCGGACGGCGAGTGGCGCTCAATCTGCCGTTTGACCGGATGACGCAAGATTTCGAGGGGGCACTGCGACGTGTACATGCGGGGCGCAATGGCAATATGGAATCCTGATGACCGACAATAAGAACACCATCCTCGCCATTGTGTTGTCGGCGCTGGTGCTGCTCGGTTGGCAATACTTCTTCGCCGTTCCGCAGGAAAAGGCGCGGCAGGAGCAGTTGCAGGCTCAGCAGCAAAAGCAGAGCTCGCCCACACCAGCCCAGCCGGGCCAACCGGTACAGCCTCCCGCGC
>DASWAK010000251.1:0-7477 GCA_036391175.1 Pseudolabrys sp. | reverse complement strand
AAGGCAAAAAGCCTGTTGCACGCACCCCCGCGGCCGTGTCCTAATTTTGCCGGGCCATAACGGGGAGAACGCGAATGCCGGCTTTTACCTGGGATCACATTCATCTGCGCACGCCGGATCCGGAGGGCACGGCGCAATGGTTCGAGCGCATGTTCGGCGCCGAGGTGATCCGTTCGATGCAACAGGGTAAGCCGCGCATCGATATCAAACTCGGCGGTGCGATGATCTTTACCGCCCAGGTCAATCCGGGCGACGGCGTGAAACCAGCGCCCACGACGCCCTATCAGGGGCTCGACCATTTCGGTCTTGCGGTCTCGGGCATCGACGCCATTGCCGCCGATCTCAAGAAGAAGGGCGTCGAGTTCACCCAGGAACCGCATTCGCCGCGCCCTGGCATCAAAATCTGCTTTTTGCGAGGTCCGCAGGGCATCTCGATCGAGCTGCTCGACCGGGATCCGAAATACGTCTGACGTGGCGCATCGCCGCGTAACAAGGGGGGACGACATGACTGTCATTCGAATGACAGCCTTGCTTGCACTGGTGCTGGTTACCGTGCCGGCCAGCGCACAGCAGAAGAGCCTGCGCGATCAGCTGGTGGGAAGTTGGAATTTTGTCGTCGCCGAGGTGGTCGCGCCCGACGGCAAGAAATCGTTTCCGTTCGGGGAGACGCCGAAGGGCATCTTGATTTTCACCGCCGATGGGCAGTTCGCGCAAATCCACGTCGCGAGTGATGTGCCGAAGATCGCCAGTAACAACCGCTTGACCGGTACACCAGAAGAATATGCCACCATCATGCGGCGGAGCATCTCGTCGTTTGGAACTTACAGCGTGAACGAAGAGAAGAAGACGGTTATCTTCTACATAGTGTCGAGCACCTATCCAAATTTCGCCGGCGAGGCGCAGGAGCGCACTATCGACAAGCTGACCGCCGATGAGTTCATCAACACGAATCCGAATGTGGCAGGCGGGCGCGGTCGCGCGACAAATATCTATAAGAAAGCGATGTGAGACACCGCGCAGTTTAGCGCGCAGAGCTCCCTACATCGCAAGTTACGATGGGCGCTTTCGTCTGTTCGTGGACAAGCGGGACGCGCGTCTTGCCCTGTTCGCTGGCGCCTGTCTATATGACACGTGAGCCTGAGGTCACACAGACGGAGGAGGTTTCATGCGAGCGTGCGGACTGGCAATTGTCGCGGCGACGACTATGGCAGCGGTGGCCGCTGCCGCCGACGGACGGTTCGAACGCAGTCTCGAAATGTTGGCGCCGGCCGAACGGCTGGAGCAGCTCTGCGATTACACCGCGATGACGCGCATCCGCAACGAGAAGAAAGAATTTCGTCCCGACCGAGCGGTGGCGAACGCAATGGCGGCACCGCGCACAAATGGCGACACGCTCGAAGTCACCGGCGGCGCGTTTCGCAGCAAAAAAAAGTGGTACATACTGTCCTATCGCTGTACCGCGACGCCCGACCACCTGAAGATCGTCACTTTCAATTACACCGTCGGCGAGGAAATTCCCGAAGCCAAGTGGGCGTCATTCGGCTTATGGCAGTGAACAAGGCGGCGCAGCGCTACTGATGCTGCACCATGACCTTGGTGCCGAGCGGCACGCGCGAATAGAGATCGATCACATCGTCGTTGACCAGCCGGAAGCAGCCGGACGACACCGCCTGTCCGATCGTCTCGGGCGCATTGGTGCCGTGGATACGATAAACGGTGCCACCGAGGTTCATCGCGCGCGCGCCAAGCGGATTGCCCGGGCCGCCGGCCATCCAGCGTGGCAAATAAGGCTGGCGCGCAATCATCTCCGGCGGGGGCACCCAGTCCGGCCATTCGCGCTTGAGCGTAATTTTCTGGATGCCGCCCCACTGGAAGCCGTCGCGGCCGACACCGACGCCGTAACGCAGCGCGACGCCGTTACCCATGATTAGGTAGAGGTAGCGATCGGCGGTGTTGACGATGATTGTGCCCGGCGGCTGTTCGGTCCGGTAGTACACCGACTGCTTGCGTAATTCGGCAGGCAACTCGGCATCGCGTCCGGTGTGGTCGACGCCGGGATCGACGTCTTCCATGGTCGGGGTTTGCGATGACATCAGCGGCGCTGCCAATGTCGGAGCAGCGGGCGCCAAAAGCAGCGCTAGTGCGAAAACTCCCAACCGAAGCATGTTTACTCCTCCAATGATGGGGCCTAAGCCGCGCCTCAAATTTTGTCCTTGATTTGCGTCTGCGGCCGGTCAGAGCCGCGCGCGGTCTCAGTGTGCCAGCGGCCCTTCTCGTCTTCGTATTCAATGGTCTCGGTGTAGCCGGGCACGGTCTGCTCCTCGGCAGCTGCCTGCGCGGCGGCAAGCGCGTCAGCGTGGGTTGGGAAAGGTTCCGAAAAGACGCCGTCGACCTTGTAGGCCCAACCGCCATCGTGCTCAACGATCTCGTAGGTAACTTCCACCATGGGCGACCCCTGCGAATTACGAAAGGTGCTCTAATAAGGTAACGCGTTTCGGGTCGGTTGCGCCAGTCGCAATGCGCGGGGGGCCGGCAAAGGTTACCGCCACTGCAAACCTGCATCGCAGATACGCACATTTTGTCGCGCCGGCGGTCAGAAGTCGAAATGCAGACCAAACCGCCGCCTGAAGGCTTCACGGTCCTGCAGCAGCCGGTCTTTCCATGCAGACGATTCAAATTCTGTGCTGGCGCTTCAGGCGGTCGATGTAATCCTCGACGTCCGGTGGTAGCGACCGCAAGCCGTATTGTCCCCAGGACGAGAGAACCGGCCGCCATTGCGATCCCTTCAGGAAACCGGGCTCACGGCCCGGCGGAATGATGCGATCGAAGACGAGGACCAGCAGCACAGCCAGAAGGACAATGCGAAAGGCCCCCACCAGCGCACCGGCAATGCGATCCGGAGTGCTGACATTAGGGCCAACCATTTCGCTCACAGCGAGCCGCAGGAGCGCGCTGATCGCAGCGCCAGCTACGACAAAGAGCGCGACGAACACGATCCAGGTCTGCGGGGTGGGCATCTTTAAATATGTGTTGAGCATAGGCGTCAGTTTCGGCGCCGCCGCCACCGCTACGCCCATACCGAACACATAGCCGAAAATCGTCGCCAGGCTGCGCAGCAACCCGGTCATGAAGCCCATGACCACGGCGACGAACAGGCAGAAATAGATGGCGAGATCGAATAAGTTGGTCGAGAAGAAGTTCATTGCGGTTTGTCAGAACAGGACTACGCTTTGCGCGTTTGAAGATCTGAGGGAGACCGTACATGGCGTTTGCAGTCACAAGCAACAGCTTCGAGGACGGCGATTATTTGCCCAACGATTTCATCCTGTCCGCGGATTTTGGCTTTGGCTGCGCCGGTGGCAACAAGTCGCCGCACCTGAAATGGTCAGGCGCGCCAGCCGGCACGAAGAGCTTCACCGTCACGTGTTATGATCCCGATGCGCCGACCGGCTCGGGCTTCTGGCACTGGCTGGTGGTGAACATTCCGGCGGATATCACAGAGCTTGCGCCGGGCGCGGGCAGCGCGGGCGGCAAGCTGCCGGCGGGCGCGCTACAGACGCGGACGGATTTCGGTACGCCGGGCTACGGCGGCCCGTGTCCACCCGAGGGCGATCACCCGCATCGCTATCTGTTCAAAGTATTCGCGGTGAAGGCCGACAGACTCGACGTGAAGGCGGACACCTCCGCTGCAGTCGTCGGCTTCAATTTGCATTTCAATACGCTGGCGAAAGCGGAGATCATGGGGCTGTTCAAGCGGTGAGGTTTCGAGCCTCATGCTGAGGAGCGCTGCGCACCGCTCGTCCCCGCGAAAGCGAAAACGACAGTAGTGTGTGGCAACGTCTATGCGGCACCCGCTCAAATCGTCCGGTAGCCGCCGTCCGCCATGACGAATCGAGCCCGTGACATAGGACGAAAGATCGGAGGCGAGGAAAATCGCAGGACCCACGATGTCCTCCGGCTTACCGGCGCGGCCGAGCGGCGTGTGGGTGAGAAAGATCTTCACCAGCTCCGGATTGTTAGCACGCACTTGCGCGTTGAGCGGCGTTTCGATCAGACCTGGGCCGATGGCGTTGACGCGCACGCCCTCCTTGCCGAGCTCTGCGGCGAGTGCGCGGGTGAAGCCGAGCACGCCGTGTTTCGAAGTGGTGTAGGCCACCGAGTTCGGCGTGCGCACGTGCATGAACGATTGGATCGACGCGATGTTGATGATGCGCCCCTCGCTGGCGCGCAGGGCGCCAAGAAAGGCGTGCGTCACGTTGAACAAACCGTTGAGATTAGTCGCTATGATGTCCTGCCAGTCCTTGATGACGGCGTCTGGATCGGAAGTAAAGGCGTTGCGCCGGTTGATGCCGGCATTGTTGACGAGGATCGAGACCTGGCCGACTGTTCCGGCGACGTCTGCGGCGGCGGCGCGGCAGGCGGCTCGATCGGTGACGTCGAGCGTGAAATGCTTCGCCTTGCCGCCGGCTTTGCAGATGTCCGCGTCCGTCGAGGCTGCTGCCTCGCCATTGATGTCGAGCACGACGACCTGCGCCCCCTCGCGCGCATAGCCCAGCGCGATGGCGCGGCCGATCCCGGAGCCGGAGCCGGTCACGACCGCGGTGTGGTTTTGCAGGAGGGAAGGCATGTGTGGTGTCCCCTTGGATGGAGCGAGGCAAGCATAACGGTCGTTTTGGCTGGGGCGAAGTGTGTCCCACTTGCGCCCGCGCCATGATCTCCGCTTTCGCGGGGACGAGCGGAGCAAGTTTGTGCCTGACGGGTTTTTTGTGGGGCGTGTGATACAATTAAACCTATGGCTCGACGCCCAACATCCGACTCCCGCTCTGAGGCCGAAAAAGCTTTCAAGGCGGCGACCACTAAGCCGGGCGAGCAACCGGCGGCAAAGGCACCGTCGCTGCCCGGCGCCAAGGAAATGGTGTCATTGCGCATTGACCGCGACGTACTCGACTTCTTTCAGGAAGACGGCCCCGGCTGGCAGGACCGCATCAACGCCGCGCTGCGCAAGGCGATGGAGAAGTAGCGCCGACCTCCGCCCGCGGTAAGCTCAATTGAGATACCAGAGCGCGCCGTTGAGCAGCGTGGCGAACGCCACCCACGCTGCATAAGGCATAAACAGCAACGCGGCGGCACGATCACCCGGCCAGCGCATCACGATGAAAGCGACGATTGTTGTCAGCAGCGCCACCACGATCACCTGCGCGGCGCCGATGCGATGCGCGCCAAAGAACGTTGGCGACCAGACGAAATTGAGCGCGAGCTGGATGAACCATACCGCCATCGCGGCGCTGCGTGGGCTGTGCTGCCAGGTGCGCCAGCCGGCGACCGCGACCATGATGTATAGCAGCGTCCACACCGGCGCGAAGATCCAGTTCGGCGGATTGAACGACGGCTTGGCGAGCCCGGCGTACCATTCGCCCGGCAGTGTCATCAGGCCGATCAGTGTCCCGCCACCGAGCACGAGAGCGACGAACAGGGCGAGGGTGAGGTAGCGGTGCATTCTATCAACTCACCAAATTCGCATCGTCGGACATCAGGGCTCCCCCGACACCTTCAGAATCTCGATTAGCTTCCTGTCGCGCCAGCGCTGGAGGTCGGCCATGCTGCGGCCGGCCGCTTCCTCGGTGACGCCGTCGATGATCGCCTGTTGCGTTTTTGGCGTCAGCTTGGGCGCGCCGAGGTCGTCCATCCAGCGCTGAATTGCCGGGCCGATGTGCTCCATGAAATGTTTCATGCCGCCTTCGCCGCCGGCCATGTGAAATGTCAAGGACGGCCCCATGAACGCCCACCGCAGGCCGGGACCATACGCGATCGCCGCGTCCGCATCCGCGACGGAAACGACTCCTTCGGTGACGAGGTGGATGGCTTCACGCCACAGCGCTGCCTGCAGGCGGTTGGCAACGTGGCCGCGCACTTCCTTTCTGATGTGAATCGGGTGCTTACCGAGTTCGCGATAGAACCTCATCGTCTTGTAAATGGCTTCCGGCGAAGTCCTGGCGCCGCCGACCACTTCGACCAGCGGAATGAGATGCGGGGGATTGAACGGATGGCCGATCACGCAGCGTTCCGGGCGCTTGCATTTCGCGCTCACGTGGCTGATGAGGAGGCCCGAGGAACTCGTTGCGATCACCGTTTCCGGAGGGAGCGCATCGTCGAGCGTAGCGAACAGTTCGATCTTGATGTCCTCGCGCTCGGGCCCGCTTTCCTGCACGAACTCCGCGCCCTTGGCCGCGGCCGTCGGGTCTTTGAAGAATTCGAAGCGCTTGCGATCCGCGCCGGGTTGCACAGCTTCAAGCTTTTCAAGTATCGGCCAGGCATTATCGATGAAGCGGCGCGCGAAGGCCTCGCCATTCGGCGCCGGATCATAGCCGCCGACCTCGAATCCGCGCGCAAGGAAATAAGCCGCCCAGCTTGCGCCGATGGTGCCGGCGCCGATCACTGCTACGCGTCGTGTCACGGTTTCTCCGCCATCTGGCCGATTTAGTCATGGTACCATCTGAAGGATTGGTTGAGCGTAGCCAAACCATCCTAGGCGATACTGGCTTACCCCGGCGTCACGCCCTTTGCCTTGAACACGCTGATGGCTTCCGGTGTCTTGAGATAGTCGAGGAAAGCCTTGGCGGCTGTCGCGTCCTTGCTCTCGGCAGCGACCGCGCCGACGAAAACCAGTTCCTGCTGCAAGTCGCCGGGAAACAGTCCCGCGAGCTCGACGCCAGGCGCGATCAGCACATTCGTGAGAAAGACCCCGAGCTCGACCTCGCCTTTGGCGACCGCCTGCGGGATGGCACCGGGTGCCATCAGCGCCTTAGTCTTGTCTTTGATCTGCTCCGCAATGCCGAGCCGTTCGAACGTCTTTTGCACGTAAGCGCCGGCCGCGCTCGCCGGGAACACTGCAATCGTTTGAGCTTTGAGCAGCGTCGACTTCAGCGCCTCGGGCGTACTCACGTCCGGCTTGGATGCGCCTGCTTTCACCGCAACCCCGTATCCGACGCGCGCGATGTTGGACGGCGTACCCGCGAACTTGCCGCGTGCATCGTCGTTCTTCATCACGTCGACCGGCACAACGCCAAGGTCGAACGGAGCGGACGTCGCCATCTTGATGAGCTCGGGCGTCGCCGCGAACGTCAAGTCAAGCTTGTGTCCGGTGGCCTTCTCGAAGCGCGGCCCTAGCTCCTTCAAGCTCGCGGTCATGGAGCCGCCGGCGATGACCTTCAGCTCGGTGGCATTTACGACGGAAAGCGGCGACATGGCCACCGTCAGGCTTAGGATTGTTGCCGCGAGCGAAGCTTTATCCATGGTGTCTCCCCAAGATGGTTGACGCAAATTGAGTTACAGCGCCTTGTTGCTCTCCTTTACCTTCTCCGCATCGACATAAACCTGCTCGCCGAGCTGCCGGAATTTTTCCGACATCTGCGCCATACCTTGTTCTTTATCATTCAAAGTCGCCGCGTAATCCCGCACGTCCTGCGTGATCTTCATT
>DASWAK010000250.1:0-2803 GCA_036391175.1 Pseudolabrys sp. | reverse complement strand
GACGAACCCGTATTTATATTGGTCAACGTCGATACGGCGGACCTGTTCGACGGTCTCTTGTACTGCCGGCATTCTTCCCTCCGCTCACGGTTGCAAGGACCGCGGGTTGGATTTGTCCGTTATGGTGCTCGCGCTATCTCGGTGCGCTGGTTCCCATGGTTGATAACTGGCTCGCGTCTCGCCCACCTTCAGGCGGCGATGCCGCGTTTCTCCTTAAGTAATGATCCCGCAAGCATATTCCAAGTTTTCAGGAACTTATCGACCCCCTCCTCGGTGGTACTCCAGCCCAGGCTAACGCGTACCGCACCCCGCGCTAGCGCGGGCTCGACACCCATCGCTGCCAACACGTGCGAAGCTTGCACCTTGCCGGACGCACATGCCGAACCGGACGAAACCGCTATCCCGTTAAGATCGAAAGCAATTATTGCAGTTTCCGCCTTCATGCCAGGGACCGCGAATAACGTGGTGTTCGGAAGGCGCGGCGAGGATCCACCAAATATCACCGCATTCGGCGCGGTGGTCATGATGCCCGTTTCCAGCCGATCACGTAGTTGTACCACGCGGTCGATTTCCAACTTCTTCACGGCTACGGAGGCTGCACCGAAGCCAACGATGGCAGCAACGTTTTCAGTTCCCGCACGTTGCCCGCGCTCTTGGCCGCCGCCCTTGATCAGTGGGTCAACGATATGAATGTCGCCGCTGCCGATGAGCGCGCCGGCGCCCTGCGGGCCACCGAGCTTGTGCGAAGAGATGCTCATGAGGTCGGCGCCGAGCGTCGCGATGTCGCAGTCGATGCGTCCAGGTCCCTGCACGGCATCGACATGCAGCACGCCTTGCTCTCCGTGTACGATCTCCGCGATCTCCGCGATGGGCTGAATCACGCCGGTTTCGTTGTTGGCGAGCATCACCGACACCAGCGGTCGCTCGGCCTTCTTGAGGGCACGCTTGAGCGCCAGGAGATCGACGACGCCGTCGTCGGTGACCGGCAATTCCTCAACGTCCTCGGCCGCAAAGCGGCCGCCGCTCCGAACGGAAGGATGCTCGATCGCCGACACGAACAGACGGTCCCGCAGCATCTTGCAGCCGCCGAGCTCAAGGGCTGGCGTCAGTGCCATCATGTTCGATTCCGTAGCGCCGCTCGTGAATGTGACGTTCTTCGCTTTGGCCCCGACCAGATTGGCAACATGCGCGCGCGCCTCCTCCACCAACCGTCGCACCGCGCGGCCTTCGGCGTGCACGGAAGAAGCATTCCCGGTCACTGCAAGGGCCTCGTTCATGGCAAACCGTGCCTCCTCACGCAGGGGCGCGGTGGCATTCCAGTCAAAATACGCCCGCTCAGCCATGGCATCCGCCAGTACTTAATTACCGTTTCAATTCTAGACCCCGCAAAAAGCTTGCTTTTTGCCCTGGGGATTGTGTTAGAAGCCCGAAATCGCCCGGCCGTTATAGCGCGTGTTGAGGCTGGGAACAGCGGAATTCATATAATTAGAGCAATTCTAAACTGAGTGCCCGGATCGGTCAGTTCCGCCAGGCCACAACATCCCGATGCCGCCAGCCAAAGCGGCAAGCTCGATTCGAGGTCGATAGCAATGCCTGAGATTATCTTCGCCGGCCCCGCCGGACGCATTGAAGGGCGATATCATCCTGCGCGGCAGAAGAACGCCCCGATCGCCATCATCCTGCACCCGCATCCTCAGTTCGGCGGGACGATGAACCATCCCATTATCTACCAACTTTACTACGCCTTTGTGCACCGCGGATTCTCGGCGTTGCGCTTTAATTTCCGCGGCGTCGGGCGGAGTCAAGGCTCGTTTGACCACGGCCAGGGCGAACTGTCGGACGCGGCGGCGGCACTCGACTGGGCGCAAACCATCAACCCTGAGGCCAAGAGTTGCTGGATCGCTGGCTTCTCATTCGGCGCCTGGATCGGCATGCAACTGTTGATGCGCCGCCCAGAGATCGAAGGCTTTATTTCGATCTGTCCGCCCGCCAACCTTTACGACTTCTCTTTCCTAGCGCCCTGCCCTTCTTCGGGCCTGATCATTCACGGCGACAAGGATGCCGTAGTGCCGTACAAGGATGTCACCACGCTGGTCGATAAGCTCAAGACCCAAAAGGGTATCGTAATCGAGCAAAAGGTTGTGCAAGGCGCCAACCATTTCTTTGACGGCAAGGTGGAAGCGCTGCTTACTTCGATCAGCGCCTACCTCGACAAGCGGCTAAAGACCGAACGCAAGCCGGCGGCTTAAATTTAGCCGGCGCGCCGGCTTGAAACACTTGACACGCGTCTGGCGTTCGAATTGGCGACACGCGGATAGCCATCCGCGATATGAACCATGCTTCTTGTTAAAACTTACCTTGATAAAAGCGCCATCCACGGTCTTGGTGTTTTTGCGGGCGAAGTTATTCGCAAAGGCGCGAAGGTCTGGCGTTTCGTCGATGGCTTTGACAGGGTCTACTCGCCTACGCAATTCGCAAAATTGCCTAAACCGGCGCGGGATTACATCTGGAACTACGGGTACCGAGTGGATGGCGAAATCCTTCTGACCACCGATCACGATCACCACATGAATCATTCGGACAATGCCAATACCCATTGGCACAACGGCCACATCGTTGCACGTCGCACCATTCGTAAGGGCGAAGAAATTACCAATGACTATCGGGAATTTGATGCCGGATTTTGTGCGGCGTTCTTGGGAACAAAACGCCACCGTAGTCGCGCGCCTTAGGTCGTATCATTACCCCGCCTGCTAGCGGTGTATCCGGTCATCTTGGGGACGTAATCAGCAACTCATTGAGC
>DASWAK010000249.1:0-1980 GCA_036391175.1 Pseudolabrys sp. | reverse complement strand
CCAGGTGCTGGCAATCAAAGATCATGGTCCTGGTGTTGCCGCGTTGGCGTTTCTCGCCGTTTACGTCGAGCCACATGTTCAGGTTCTGCGGGTCCTTGATCTCGTCTTTGCTGACGAACCAGGGTCCGAGCGGGCCAAAGGTCTCGCAGCTCTTGCCCTTGACCCACTGGCCGCTGCGATCGATCTGAAAAGCGCGCTCGGATACATCGTTGGCGAGACAATAGCCGGCGATGGCATCCTTCGCTTTGTCGCGGGCGAGATAGCGCGCACGCTTGCCGATCACGATGCCAAGCTCGACCTCCCAGTCGAGCTTGGTGGCGTCCTTCGGGATCATGGTGTCGTCGTTGGGGCCGCAAATACTGCTTGGCGCCTTATTAAAAATTACCGGTTCCTTCGGGATCGGATTGCCGCCCTCGGCAGCATGGTCGGAATAGTTGAGTCCGATGGCGATGAAGTGGCGCACCTTGCCGATGCAGGGGCCGAGCCGCGGCTTGCCGGAGACGGGCCTCATCCGCTTGAGATTGGCCTTTTTGATTTTCGCGAGGCCGCCCGAAGCCAGCATCTCGCCGTCGATGTCCTTCACGATGCGCGACAGGTCGCGGATTTTGCCATCGTCACCGACGATGCCGGGTTTCTCGCGGCCCGGCGCGCCATAGCGGACGAGCTTCATAGAACAGTGTCTCCCGTGGGCGTTTGTTTGAAATTGAAAGGCAGGTCGACGTCATCATGCATGGCCGCGGGTAGGGGGCAACCCTCCGTTCTGCTGCGTGGCGAACCGAAAGCCTCGGCGGAAGTCGCGAGCCAGGTCGGTATTTCGGACGAGTTCGTGCTGGTTGTCAGCTACGACAGATCGGCCATCGCCACGTGTGATTCTCGAAGCCCTTTCACATCTCGCGCGCATGACAGGACGCTTATACCTCTTCAACTCGAGCATCACGCTGAGGCCCTACCTTTTGCCGCCCAACTCCTTGACGAACAAACGAATTGCAATTGCTGCAGCGCGATAGGATCGTTGTGTCATAACAGCCACAGTCGGATTATTTTTGCTCAAACCCATGCCCGTCCAAGCATTTTTCCGGCGGCCGCTATTGTCGAATGGGCAACCTCCGGTCACCATGCCAAAAGGCGCGAATTGCTTGTGGGGGCACTGATGTCTCGTCGGGGTTGGATCACCTTCTTGCGCGCGGGCACCGCGCTTGGACTTCTGGTCATCGCATCGGCACAAGCCAACGCGGGCGGCCTCGCCGTTCACGAGCAAAGCGTTTACGGCCAGGGGTCGTCCTTTGCCGGCGTTGCTGCCGGCGGAGCGCTGTCTTCAATGTTCTGGAATCCGGCGACCATGACGCAGGTGCCAGGCATTGTCAGCGAAACAGATGTGTCCAGCCTCTTTTCTTACGCAAATAACACGCCGACGGCCGGCTTTCTGAGCGGGCCCCCGTTTAGCTTGCCTGGCACATCAAACATCCAAGACGCCACGCCCGTTCCCGCCGGCTATACGTCCTATCAGCTTAGTCCGAACCTTTGGCTCGGATTGTCCATCAATGCTCCCTTCGGAATCTCTGAGAACTTCCCTGATGCCTGGGCCGGGCGCTTTTATGCGAGCGGCAATCAGCTGCTGAAAACATATAATGCCACGCCGAGCCTCGCGTGGCGGATCAATGACTGGATCAGCGTCGGTGCCGGAGTCCAAATCCAGTACGCCAAGGCCATTTTTGAAAAAGGCTTGCCGGGAGCGGAGTTTGGGCTGCCAGGGCCGTTGGGTGGGGTGGGTTCGCAACTTACGCTCCGCGGCTCGGGCTGGGCCTATGGTGCTACCGCTGGCGTAACTCTTACGCCGACGCCCACGACCACGATCGGCCTTGGCTGGCGTTCGGCGCTTAACCAAAAAATCGAGGGCGTGCTGCTTACAAGCTTTGCACTACCTGGCACGACAGCCGGTTCTGTCAACGCCACACTCGATCTGCCCGACATTGTGTCGCT
>DASWAK010000248.1:0-3698 GCA_036391175.1 Pseudolabrys sp. | reverse complement strand
GAATTCAACGGAGCGCCGCTGGTCCTGTCCGCCATCCTTATCCGAAGGGTCGCATCATCCTGATTGGTTCGTAGGGGTAGTCGAAGACTTCCGGATTGCAGCAACGGGCCGCGGTAAAGGCAACCTGGACGAGGCGATACGGTGTGCTCAGTTGATCGACCTTGCCCAGCAGTCAAGCGCCGCGGGCGGTGCCCGGTTGTCATTCGGCGACTAGGCGCCGGATGTCGTCGGTACGTTCGGAACCCGCTCGCGGATTGCAAGAAATACCAAGAGGAGAAAAAATATCGGTGCACCCAGCGAGGCTAAAAGCAGAAACCAGTTCGACTTGCCGAGCAGTGCAAGGATAAGCACCAGATAGATGAAATCGCGGCGTGACGCAGCGTCGAGCAGTCGCGCCAGACGGCGGTCGGGCGCTGTGGAAACCGAGGTAAAGAGTGGGCCGCTGTCGTCCTTGACGCGCATCAGCTGCCAATGAACGAAGGCAGCCGATCCCAGATTACCGAGGACCGCCGCGGCGCCGAGCAACAATGGCCAGTTCGCGGCGGCAGACAGGCTCCAACCGGTGGCCATGCATGCAAAGGTGACGATGTGCACAACATTGTCCCCCCAGAAATCGAGAACCCCGCCCCATCGCGATTCTTGAAATCTAAGCCTAGCCAATTCTCCATCGCATCCATCCAGGATTGAATGTGCCAGGAACAGTAGCGCCCCGACAGTCTGCCAGGGCCAGAGTGCGGAAAGAAAAAAGGGCGCGCCAAATAAACCGATGGCAACCGAGACCATGGTGATTTGATTTGGTGTTATGGCGGTGGCCGCCAGGCGACGCACAATTTGTAACGAAATAGGCCGCTCGACGTGCCGCGCCATAAACCCGTCAGTATCTTTGACTAGTGAGCGCAGCAGGCGCCGTTCCGCGACGTGGACGTCCATCGATGTCACCACGACCATCGGATCGATCACAATCGGAATTGCCGCCGGCGACCCGAAACGACGACTCAGTCGATCCTGCACCGCTGCTAAGTCGTATGCCCCGCCTTCCGCGTGCAGCACCGCAAGTGCATCAGGTACCACCGTCGCAGCGAGCATAACGATCCGGTTCGGTATCGCTGTCCATGCAGCCGGTTCAATCCGCGTCTCGGCCAGCCGTTCGAGCCAATTGGTTTCAGAGAGGATCGCTGCAGGCGCAATGATGAGCGGCGCTTTCTGAGATAGCACGAGGGCGTTGGCGAGGTGGTCCCAATTGGGAATCGTAGCGATGCCTGGTGGCGCAGCAGCGCGATCTCGCGCCAGAAAAAACATCTGGCGGTAGCCGGCGCGACGTGCGGCCATAGCCGTGCGTTGCATCAGACCGAGCCCGAGAACCATTTGGTCAGCATACGCCGGTCCGACGTAGCGAGGGTGGGGCGACGCAACGGAAGCCGGGACCAGGATCAGCACGGCCGGAATCATAGTGCGCGAAGCTTCACACTGCATGGATCGATCTCGGAACGGCTACCTGCAATTGGAGTAGATAACAGATATCGATAGAAGATGACGAAGCGGTGCACCAATCGTATTCTTGCGTAGTCTTCAACGCGAGCCAATTCAACGGGAGCCGAGTCATTCGTACTTCGATGATCATTGCTGCGGCTTTCGGTTTTGCGCTTGTCGTCTACCTGGTTGTCGACAGCGGGGCCGGGGAGGTGGCTCGCGCTATGCTGGTCGTCGGTTGGGGGCTGCTCCCGATTACCCTGTTTCATTTTGTTCCTTTGTTTTTCAGCGCTCTCTCATGGCGCGAACTGCTTCCTCTTTCAAGTCGTCCAGATGTCATCAGCATTATCTGGATCCGCTGGATCCGCGAATCCATTAACGCACTGTTGCCGGTTGCTAGCGTCGGCGGCGACATCGCAAGCGCGCGCCTAGCTCACCTGCGCGGTGTCCCGGGCTCGCAAGCTGCAGCCAGCATGGTGGTTGATACCACGGTGGGCGTGATCACCCAGCTGGTTTTTGTCATCGGCGGCGTCACGTTGCTGGTGATGCGGCCGACCGAACACGCCGCGCTTAAGGTGGTGTGGGGGGTGTTGATCGGAGTTGGCGTGTTATTCGCAGCCATCATGGCCTTCGTTTTGTTTCAGCATAAAAATATGTTTGCGAGGTTTGCCAAACTGGCTGGCCGCCTGTTACCCGGGAAATGGCTTTCCCATTTTGTGGGTAGCGCGTCAGCAATGGACGACGCTGTTGTGCTATCCTATCGTAGTGGGTCAGCCTTCTGGCGCGCAAACTTGTTGCGCCTTGTTGGATGGGCTGCAGGCACGGGCGAAATTTGGTTGGTGATGCAATTCCTGGGTCAACCTCTCGGTGTGGTTGATGCGTTTATCCTTGAGAGCCTCACCTCCAGCGTTCGTGCAGCGGCATTCATGGTGCCTGGAGCGTTAGGTGCTCTCGAGGGCAGTTTTGTATTGTTCGGTGCGTTGCTCGGACTGCCCGCGGAGACAGCACTGGCTATCTCGTTGTCAAAGCGAGTGCGCGAGTTGGCTCTTGGTTTGCCCGGCCTGCTTGCTTGGTATTGGGTTGAAGCGCATTACCTCGTGCGACGGAACGAGGAATAGACGAACTAACCGATGCGTTATTCGACGGAGCAGGGTCCTCGGTCTCAACCATTGAGGTGGCCGGCGACTCGATGTCATTGGGCAGGCCGATCGATTCACGCAGTTGCGCTCGACGCGTCTGGTAATAGCTCGATCGCAAGAAGCTGTAGAAGTCGATGGACGCATCTTCGGCGGTCTTTAGGTCGCCTAGCCGGACCGTCGCATCCAAGCTTGCAGTGACGATAGCTACGCCCACTTGTGTTCCCATCAACATGCCGAGCGGGTCGCCGAAAAGATCGACGGTAGAGCCTACGGCATCGCGGAACGTTGAAGGCCCCAAATAAGGTCGCATCACATAGGGACCCTCGGGAACACCCCAGACGAACAGAGTCTGGCCAAAATCGCCGCTCTCCTGGGGCAGGCCCTCCCGGCTCGCAAGATCGACAAGGCCGCCGAGGCCAAAAGTAGAATTCATAGCGAAGCGGCCAGCGGTATGCAGCGCCGCATCGAAACGGTGCTGCAGGATATTATTCACAAAAATGCGCGGCTCTTTCAGGTTTGAATTAAAATCGCGCAAGCGATCATGCACGGGCCGCGGTGTCACCGTCTTGATGACGTTGGCGACCGGGCTCAACACCGTTTGGTTCATCGCCAAGACCTGGCGATTTGTTTCCTCGTTGGGGTCATTGATCGGTAACGATGCGTCCCTAGGCGTCGCCGCGCAGCCGCCCACGAGGATGGGTAATACGCACGCAGTCGCCCATCTGACCAAAACTTGACCGCGACGCATTTACCTTCTGATCCTCTTGGTTTCCGCACCAGCGCGAGGTCTTGTCGGAATTCGATGACCAACCAGGGGCGGCATGTCCTTCGACGCAACGCGCCGATCAGATCGAGCCCCGACTATAAATTAGCAGAGCCGCACGGGCATAACTGTTACTTTTTTGCCACAATCGCTACATTTACGCTGTTATTTATGGGTTTTAACCTTGTTTTGCGTTGCCAACAGCGCCGGTTGGAAAAGAACGGCTGCCGCGAGCGTCGTCAGGAGGGACAGAGCCATCAGCTTGCCCATGCTCGATGTACCCGGGTGATGCGAAAACCACAGGCTGCCGAACGCAGTGGCCGTCG
>DASWAK010000247.1:0-9025 GCA_036391175.1 Pseudolabrys sp. | reverse complement strand
GTTTAGAAGCCTGGACAGGGTGGCCACGACTGCCCCCTTATTAGCCTGCGGGTGGGTCACGTCGAGGTAGTAGGGCTGCGAGCGCGCAGCACTCGCCTTTTCACCCAGAGTTTTCTGCGCCAGCTTTTCGCAGGCGGCGATCAAGTCGAGATCGTCGGAGATGCCAACGATCTTTACCGCGTGCGCGAGGTGAGCGTCGGTAAACGCTGCCACGACCTTGGGGTCGAATTTCACCGTCCATGCCTCGCGGGCCACATGCGGCGCGTCCAGCTTACGGATCAACCATTCGTCGGCCGTGTAAACCCAAGCGTCCAGCCCCTGATTAAGGATGAGCTCTGCGGTTTTCTTGGCTGTCGCCGGATCGAGCGTTCGGCTCTCGATCTCCGAAAGGTCGGGCTGAACAAATACGCCGCCGTTAAAGCCTGCAATCGGCGTCCGCAAGCGGAGCGGCTCGATCAGCATCGCCATGCCTCGGGGCGGCCTGCCGCTGGTAATAGCGAAGGCGATGCCGGCCGCAGCGAGCGCCTTCACGGCATCCGCCGCACGCGAGGTCAGAACTTTGTCCTTAGTGAGAAGCGTGCCATCGACATCGGCGAGCACAAGCGAAATTTTTGATGCAGGGAGATCGGGCTTTATCATGCGTGGCCTGCTGCGCGAGCGATCACAACCTGCACGTTCGAACGATCGCCGCCGAGGATGAATCGGTCGACCGCGTTGGCGAAGCCATCGTCGCGATTACTGTCGGTCACGAAATCCGCGGCCTGCCGCACTTCCGGACTGGCATTGCCCATGGCAATGCTAAGGCCGCTCCGCTCGAACATCGCGATGTCATTGCCGCCGTCGCCAATGACGGCGATCTCCGCCAACGGAACCGCCAACAGCCTCGCAATCTCCGACAACGCGACGCCCTTGTTGGCGAGCGGGTGGGTGATATCGAGATAGTAAGACTGCGAGCGCGAAAGGGTGGCACGCATTTCGCGCTCACATTGTGCAAGACGCTCGAAATCCGCGCTGACGCCAACAATCTTATTGGCGGCATGGAGGCTTTGTCCGAAATTGTCGACCAATGTCGGCCGGAACCCAACAGTGCGCTCCTCGAACCGGACATATGGCTCGTCGCAATCGCGCACCAACCAATCCTGCCCACTGAAAACCCAGACCTGCACATCGTGCGTGTCGAGTAGACTGACGGCGCATCGAGCGACCTCAGGCGACAGCAGATGCTCGGTAATGACCGTTAGATCGCGCGTCGCTATCACTCCGCCATTAAAGCCACACACCGGCGTCGTGATTCCCAAAGGCCGGAGCAGCATGCCCAAGCCGCGAGGTGGTCGGCTGCTGATGATCGCAAAATTGATACCGCATGCGGAGAGCTTTGCGACCGCCGCCTGGGCACGCACGGTCAAAATCTTGTCGTCGGTGACTAAGGTACCGTCGACATCCGAGACAAGTGTCGAGATTTTCGAGCAAGAAATTCCAGTGGACGGTGTCATTGCGATTTCACGGCGCCGGCACCGTTGACGGGGCGCCAGTGTCGGCCGTCACGCGCCAAAAGCGCGTCCGCTTCGCTCGGTCCTGAGCTTCCCGCCGGATAGATCGGCAGATCTGCCGCACCCTTCTTGGCCCAAGCGTCGAGCACCGGCTGCACGATGCGCCAAGTCTGCTCCACCATATCGGCGCGCATGAATAAAGTCGGGTCGCCGATCATGACATCATAGAGAAGCGTCTCGTATCCAACATTAGGTTCCTTCGGAAACCAATCATTGTAGTGGAAGTCCATCTTGACGGCGGCGAGATCCACCACTGGCCCAGGACGCTTGATCTCGAACTGAAGGGATATCCCCTCATCCGGCGCAATACGTAGCACCAGCCAATTGGGCCGCAGAGTGTCGACAGGAGTGCCCTGGAACGCCGCATAGGGCGCCTGCTTGAAACGGATCGCGATCTCGGTATTTCGTAGCGACATGTGTTTGCCGGTACGGACATAGAAAGGCACGCCGGCCCAGCGCCAGTTGTCGATTTCAAGCCGTATCGCGATGTAGGTCTCAACGTTTGAATCCGGCGCCACATTGGGCTCTTGCCGATAGGCTTTCACCGTCTTGCCCAGCACCGTGCCAGCGCCGTACTGGCCGCGCACCGCCTGCGCCGGCTGAATGGCGGGCATCGCGGCCAGCACTTCGGCTTTTTTTGAACGAATCGCGGCGGCATCGAAACCGGTCGGCGGCTCCATCGCCACCATGGAGAGTAATGTGAACACGTGATTCGGTACCATGTCGCGCAACGCACCGGTCGCCTCGTAAAACCTGCCGCGGCGTTCCACGCCAACCGTCTCCGCCACGGTGATCTGCACGTGGTCGATTCGGTCGCGATTCCAGATTGGTTCGAAAAGCCCATTGGCGAAGCGGAACGCCATGATGCTTTGAACCGTGTCCTTTCCCAAAAAGTGATCGATGCGGAATATCTGGTCCTCGTGCAGCGTACGCAGGATGCTGCCATTCAACTCGCGCGCCGATTCGAGGCTATGCCCGAAAGGCTTCTCGATCACCACGCGACGCCAGAACCTAGGCTTGTCATCCTCGTTCTGGTCGGTGAGTTTCGCTTTGCCGAGCCGCTCCACCACGCTGCTAAAAAATCGGTCGGCGACGGCGAGGTAGAAAATGACGTTGCCCTGCGTGCCGTTGGTCTTTTCTGCTTCGGCCAACGCGACGCGAATTTTCTCGTACAGTTCGGGCTTGGTGAAGTCGCCTTGCACGTAAGATATTTTTTCCGCCAGCGGCTTCCATGCCGCCTCGTCGATCTCGTCGACGTCAAACTCGGCGGCAGCATTTCCGACAAAGCTTTCCAGCATGTCGTGAAGATGATTGCGCAAGCTCTCGGCCGTCCCCTCGCTATGATCCACGCCAATAAAGGCGAAGTTCTCTGGCAGTACCTTGGTGCGTGAAAGGTTGTAGAGAGCCGGCGTTACCAGGCGTTTTGTCAGATCGCCGCCGGCACCGAAGACAACGATAGCGCAGGGATCGGCCGGTTTGGCCGGGCGCCGCGGCGGTGATTCGACCAGCTGCGCGGTTGGAGAGGCCCGAGGCTGCTTGTCGAGCATGGTGCTACTCCGCGGCATTCGGCGCGGTTGAGGGATCTTGCAATTTCTTCGACTTTGGTTCGGGGTCGATTGATTCTTGACCCTCGATATGTCCGCCGAAACCAAAGCGCATGGCCGAGAGCATCTTTTCGCCGAAGGTATGCTCCTGCCGCGAGCGAAAGCGGGCGTACAACGCCGAAGAAAGCACATCGGCCGGGACCGCTTCTTCGATCGCGGCCTCGACGGTCCAGCGGCCCTCGCCGGAATCTTGGACATAACCAGAGAAATCCTTCAGCTGCGGGTCCTTCGCCAGCGCAGCGGCACCGAGATCGAGCAGCCAAGATGAGATAACGCTACCGCGCCTCCAGACCTCCGCGATATCTGGCAAGTTCAGCGTGAAACGCTCATCTTCGGGCAGATCCTTCGAATCCTTGTTGCACAGAATATCGAAGCCCTCGGCGTAGGCCTGCATCAATCCATACTCGATGCCGTTATGCACCATCTTGACGAAATGGCCGGCGCCGGACGGTCCGGCGTGAATGTAACCACGCTCGGCACGGGTATCGCCTTTGACACGGCCCGGTGTCCTGGGGATATCACCCAGCCCGGGAGCGAGTGCTGCGAAGATTGGATCGAGGCGATCCACGGCCTGCTTCGGCCCGCCGATCATCATGCAATAGCCGCGGTCTATGCCCCACACGCCGCCGGACGTGCCGCAGTCGACGTAGCGAATGCGCTTGTCCGCCAACTTTTTGGCGCGACGAATGTCATCTTTGTAGAATGAATTTCCGCCATCGATGATGATGTCGTCCGACTCTAACAGGCCGCTGAGGTGCTCGACCGTCTCTTCGGTGATCCGACCCGCAGGCAACATCACCCATACCGCGCGCGGTTTTTCCTTAAGCGACTTGACCATATCTTCCAGTGACTGCACCGCCGTGGCGCCCTCCTTCGCCAGCGCTTCGCGCGGCTTGGCATTGGCGTCGAATACGACGCAGTGATGTCCCGCCTTCATCAGGCGGCGGGACATGTTGCCGCCCATTCGGCCCAGGCCGACGACGCCGATCTGCATTTGCTTCACTCCCTACCGATAAAAGCGCCCTATTCGAGAGCTAAATCCATTGCGCGGGCAAGCTCCGCCAAACCCGTATCGACATCCTTGAGGTGGACACGCAACGCACGACGGCCGCGCTCCACCAGCACCTCGAGGTCGCCGCTAGCCTGCGCTGCCTTCACGACGCCGAAACTATAGGAATGGCCGGGCACATTCATGTCGGCGGGATCGTCGCAGGTCACCTGCAAAAACACGCCGGAATTCGGCCCGCCTTTGTAGGCCTGCCCGGTCGAATGCTGGAAACGGGGTCCAAACCCGAGACACGTAGCGGCTCGCGTCTTGTCGCGAATGCGGGCGCGCATCGCAGACAGAACCTTCGTGTGCGCCTCATTGCGCTCGATATAGGCCAGCAGCGCGACGTAGTCGCCGGACTTTGCGCCTGCATGCGCGCGACCGAAATGGCTCTTTAAATAGCCGGTCAACGTGTTCTGCCGGCCGAGCTCGGCGGCATTGCGGGGGTCGGCATAGAGAGCCAGCCCGTTCTCGCGGAATACCGGCGTCTCTTCCGGCAAGCGATGCGACTTCTCATAATCATCGGTCAGCGCGCGCGTCTTGTCTTTGCTCGCCTCGACATCCGGTTGATCGAACGGATCAATGCCGATGATTGCGCCGGCGACCGCAGTGGCTATTTCCCAGCGGAAGAATTCCTGGCCGACGTGCCAGATATCCTTCACACTGATCCGCGCGACCGGATGGCCTGCCTGCTCCAGCGCTGCGATTGCCTGGCGCTGTGACGGATCGTGTTGCCCTTCCAGTTCCAGATAGGCAAAGAACCGGTCTTCGCCATAGCGTTCGGGCGTGGCGAGCGGCTCATCTGCCAGTGGGATCAGTCCGCGCCCGCGCTTGCCCGTGCTCTCCGCCAGAAGCTGCTCCAGCCACGCGCCGAGATCCGAGATCCCCAGCGACGTAACGATCGTCACCTTGTCGCGGCCAAAACGCGTGGCCGCCACACCCAATGCGATGCCGAGTCGCACACCCGGATTCTCTGCCGGCGGCACATCCGCGCTGCAAGCTCGTTGCATCGGCTGCGTCATTTGAAGAAGACGTTTAATGTCGAGGCCCATCGCCGCTGCCGGCACCAGGCCGAACTTCGACAGCACGGAATAGCGCCCCCCGATCGAGGGCACGCCGTAAAAAATATGGGCAAAACCGAGCTGCTTGGCGCGTCGGTCCAGCGACGAGCCGGGATCGGTTACCGCGACAAAATGTCCGCCCACCTTATCCTTGCCGCGCAGCGCGCCGACCCGGTTGAGGAAATAGTCCATGAAAATGTTGGGCTCCAGCGTGCTGCCGGATTTGGAAGAGACGAGGAACAACGTCTTGCTGAGATCGACCGCCTGTTCGATCGCTTTGATCTGTGCCGGATCGGTGCCGTCCAGCATGTGGAAGCGCGGCCAGCCGACCTGTCGCCCAAACGTTTTGCCAAACACTTCGGGCCCGAGGCTTGATCCTCCCATCCCGAGCAGCACGAGATCGGTAAACCCGCGCTGCTTCACCTCCTTTGCAAAGGCGATCAGTCGATCAACATCGGTGAGCTCCTGCTCCACAACTTGCAGCCAGCCGAGCCATTTGTCCTCGTCTGTCCCAGCCCAAAGCGACTTATCGCCGGCCCAAAGCTTCCGAATGCGCCCGCCCGCGCGCCAAGCCTCCGTCTCCGCGTCGAAGGCGGTCTTCATCTCGGGGGAGCCCGGCCGGATCTCCATGCTGGAGCGATCGGCCTCCAGAAGAGCGCGTCGCTGCCGCGCGATGGCGCCGAACAGCTTGTCGAATGAATCCGCGAATTGCTGCACGCCCTCCGTGACCAGTTCTTCCGTGACCTCCTTAAGCGAAATGCCACGCCGCTCCAGTTCGGCGAGCACCGCGCGCGCATCCGCTATGTCCTGCTCGATGACGTCGGGTATCGCCTCACCGTGGTCGCGGAATGCATCCATCGTCGTTGGCGGGATGGTGTCCACGGTGTCGCGGCCTATCAGAGCCTCAACATACATCGTATCCTTGTAGGTAGGGCTTTTGGTGCTGGTGGAAGCCCAGAGCAGACGTTGAGTCTTCGCCCCCGCCGCGGCCAGACGGTTCCAGCGCGGTCCGGAGAACAGCACCTTGTAGCGAACGTAGGCGAGTTTAGCGTTGGCGATTGCCGCCTTGCCGCGCAGCCAATCAGCCACCCGTTTGTCACCGAGCTTGTCCAGCCGCTTGTCGATCGCAACATCGATACGGCTAACGAAGATGCTGGCGACGCTGCCAATTTTCGAAATGTCGCCGCCGGTCCGCTTCAGATCCTCGAGCCCGGAAATATAGGCTTCGACCACCTGCTCGTAGACGGTCACGGAAAACAGCAGTGTGATGTTAATGTTCAGCCCACGACCGGTCAGTTGGCGGATCGCAGGGATCCCGGCCGGCGTCGCCGGCACTTTCACCATCAGGTTGGGACGCTGCACCGCCGCCCATAACCGCAACGCCTCTCCGACTGTCGCTTCGGTATCATTGGCCAGATAGGGCGAGCATTCCAGGCTGATATAACCGTCGCGACCTTGTGTCTGCTCGTAAACCGGACGCAGCACATCGGCGGCGGCACGAATATCGGCAATCGCCAAATGCTCGTAGATTTCGGAAATGCTATGGTCGGCTTGCGCTTGGAATTGTTTGATCGCACCTATGTATTCGTCGCTCTCGCCAATCGCCTTTTCAAAGATTGAGGGGTTCGAAGTGATCCCCTTGAGCCCGTCACGCTCGATCAGTGTGCGCAACTCGCCCTTTTCGATCAGGCTGCGCTTGAGATAGTCCAGCCAAGGCGACTGACCGCATGCTTCGAGTTGGTTTAATGGATTCATTTTTTACTTCCCGATCCCAATCTGATCCTTGGCCGCGGCGAGCACTTTCTCTGGCGTAAAACCGAATTTCTTCATGAGATCCTTGATCGGCGCCGATGATCCGAAACTGTGCATGCCGATCCTGGCGCCGTTCTTGCCGGTGTAACGATCCCAGCCGATGACCGCGCCCGCCTCCACCGAAACGCGCGCCGTGATGTCTGGTGGCAGCACGCTGTCGCGGTAGGCCTGCTCCTGCTGTTCGAACAATTCCCACGACGGCATACTGACTACACGCGCCGTAATACCTTCCTGCTTGAGCGTCTCATAAACTTCAACGCAGAGATCAACCTCACTACCGGTGCCGATCAGGATCACCGCAGGCTTAGCGCCTTCGGCATCGGCCATGACATAGGCGCCGCGCGCGACGCCTGTGGCCGAAGCATAGCGCCTGCGGTCGAAGGTCGGGAGCGGCTGACGGCTCAGTACCAGACAGGCGGGCTGCTTCAACTCGATGATGACGCGCCATGCCTCGGCGACCTCGCTGGCGTCGGCCGGCCGTAACGTGATCAGGCCAGGAATCGCCCGTAGCGCGATCAGCTGCTCGATCGGCTGGTGCGTCGGACCGTCCTGCCCGAGGCCGATCGAATCGTGCGTGAAGATGGTAACGACCGGGAGCCGCATCAGTGCGCTCAAGCGGATGGCCGGCTTCATGTAATCGGAAAAAATGAGGAAGGTCGATCCGTAAGCGCGGATTTTGGACAATGCGAGCCCATTCACAATCGCGCCCATAGCGTGTTCGCGAATGCCGAAGTGCAAATTGCGGCCACCGTAAGTGTCGGCTTCGAAATCCTTGGCTGCTTCAAATGTCAGACGCGTCTTAGTCGATGGCGCCAAGTCCGCCGCCCCCCCGATCAACCAAGGATAATGCGGCGCGATGGCGTTGAGTACCTTGGCCGATGAATCGCGGCTCGCAAGACCTTTGGAGTCGGCGGGGAAGCTTGGCAGATCGGCGTCCCAGCCGCCGGGGAGTTCGCGCTTCTGCATTCGTTCGATCTGTTCGGCAAGGTTAGGATATTTGACGCGGTAAGCCTCGATGTGTGCCAGCCAACTCGCCCGGAGTTGCTTGCCGCGCTGGCCGATGCCGGCGCGGAAGTGCTCACGCACGCCGTCCGGGACGAGAAACTTGGCATCCTCCGGCCAGCCATAGCTGCGCTTGGCCAGACGGATCTCTTCGACTCCGAGCGGCTCACCGTGCGCGCTGCTGGTATCGTGCTTATGCGGGGCGCCATAGGCGATATGGCTGTCGATGATGATGAGGGTGGGTACGTCGTCAGTCTGGCGAAAAATCTCAATCGCTTGTGCGATCCGGTCCGTGTCATTGGCGTCACCAACCAGCTTCACATCCCAACCATAGGCAAGGAAGCGCGCCGCGACGTCTTCGCTGAAGGTGAGATCAGTGTGGCCTTCGATCGTTATGCGGTTGCTGTCGTAGATCCAGCACAGATTCCCGAGCATCAGGTGGCCGGCGAGCGAAGCGGCTTCGCTGGTGACGCCCTCCATCATGTCGCCATCGCCGCATATCGCATAAACATCGTAGTCGAAAACCGTGAAGTCGGGCCGATTGAAATGTTTCGCTAGCCAGCGCTCGGCGATTGCCATGCCGACGCTCGTCGCGCAGCCCTGCCCCAGCGGCCCGGTTGTCGTCTCGACGCCCGTGGTCACATGATATTCTGGGTGTCCCGGGCACTTACTGTCGATCTCACGAAAACGCTTAATGTCGTCGAGCGTAACCGTGGGCTCGTCGGAACGCTCGTACTCGGCGTTGACCGCCTTGACGCCGGTGAGATGCAACATCGCATAGAGCAACATCGAGGCGTGCCCATTGGACAGCACGAAACGGTCGCGGTTCGGCCAGATCGGATCGTCCGGATCAAACCGCAGGAAACGCTGCCACAACGTATAAATCACCGGTGCTAAGGCCATCGGCGTACCGGGGTGGCCGGAATCGGCTTGCTGCACCGCATCCAT
>DASWAK010000246.1:0-7517 GCA_036391175.1 Pseudolabrys sp. | reverse complement strand
ATGCAAGAGGCGCATTTTACAAAAGATGTAGCACCATCGAGAGAAGCACTACCAAGATTGCCGCTACAATCAAAAGCGTCACTTGTCCTTTGGCATAGCGGGGACGATTGTTCATGCTTGGTTACAATGGTCTGGTAAGTTCATGATTAAAGATGAGCCGGAAGCTAGGCGCGCAAAGGCCCGACTGTTTGTGGCGCGCTGCAACAAGGTAGTGCATGGAGCGTCTTGGGCCAAAGGAGATGTGAGCGCGCGCGGAGGAGTCTTCATCGCCCTCGAGCTGGCGGAGCAGGCTTATCGAGCCCACGGACTTCCATATGAGCCGGGCCTCTCGAAAATGATTTTATACGATCCGCGACGGTTCACCTGGATTTATGACCCGGCCGGCGAGGCTAGTGATTGCGTCAAGCTTCGGGAAAACAAAACCGGCAGCATTGTCGTCTGGCCGCACTTCTGAGCGGGGAGGCCGCGCCGCAGGGGACCACCACGCGGCCCTTGCCCTCGCCACAAAGCATCCACTGGAAGCAATAGTTAGGGGACGGGGGAGTGCGTCCATGGATGCCAACGGACTAACGCCGCGAAGTCTCCCGAGTTTCAAAAGTTCCAGTTCCAATTTCCGCCTATAGGTCGCCCAGCCGCGCGCGGGTAAATACCGTCCATTCGCTCGCGCTGTTGAGTGGATGAAATGAATACTTGAGAGATTGCGGACATGGAGCGGGTATAGTTCGCAGGCCGCGCTCAAGCATCGGACAGATATATAGAAATCACGTCCAACTCTTGACTTTGACATAAGAGCCGGGCGCGTCTTCGATTGGCTTGAGTTTGCCTTCGCCGATCTTGCGCGCCGGTACCGTTTCGGCGTCTTGCGTCTTGAGCCATTCCAGCCAATCCGGCCACCACGAACCGGGATGCTCTGTCGCATTCTTCAGCCAGTTCTCGACATTTGAGCCGCTCGGTTTTTCGCCCGTCCAATATTGGTACTTCGGCCTACCAGGTGGATTGATGACGCCGGCGATGTGGCCCGAGCCAGCAAGCACGTATCTCACCGGGCCGCCAAAAAATTGCGAGCCAAACAGTACCGAATTCGCTGGCGCAATATGGTCCTCGCGGGTTGCGAGATTGTAGATCGGTATTGTCACCTTATCCATGTCGAGTGTAACTCCGCCGATCTCCATTTCGCCCCTGGTGAGCTTGTTATCGAGATAGCAGTTGCGCAAATAGAATGAATGGTTGGCTGCCGGCATGCGGGTGGCATCGGAATTCCAGTATAGAATATCGAACGGTAACGGCATCTTGCCACGCATATAGTTATTGATGATGTAAGGCCAGATTAAATCATTTGAGCGCAGTATGTTGAAGGTGTTCGCCATGCGCGAGGCTTCGAGATAGCCTTGCTCTTTCATGTGCGTCTCGAGCTGTTTGATGCGTTCCTCGTCGACGAACACCATCAAGTCGCCGGCATAGGTAAAATCAACTTGTGCGGCGAATAGTGTTGCCGATTTGATCCGATTTTGCTTTTTCGCTGCAAGGTAGGCCAAGGTGATCGACAACAGAGTACCGCCGACACAATAGCCGATGGCATTCACCTGCTTTTCGCCAGTCGCCGCCTCGACCTGGTCGAGCGCTGTGATCACGCCCTCGCGCATGTAGTCTTCAAAACTTTTTTGCGCGAGCCTGGCGTCGGGGTTGACCCATGACACCACGAACACCGTAGTGCCTTGATCGACGCACCATTTGATAAAAGATTTATCCGGCGTGAGATCGAGAATATAGAACTTGTTGATCCATGGCGGGACGATCAAGAGCGGCGTCTTGAGCACCTCTTTCGTAGTCGCCTCGTATTGGATCAGTTGCATCAGATCGTTCTGGAACACGACCTTACCGGGCGTGAGCGCAAGGTTTCGGCCGACGTCGAACACCGAGGGGTCGGACTGTCGGATCTTTAGAGTGCCGTGTCCGGCCTTGATGTCTTCCGAAAGCATGTGCATGCCGCGCACGAGGTTTTCGGCATTTGTTGAAAGTGTCTCGCGCAGCAATTCTGGATTGGTCAGCACGAAGTTCGATGGCGAGATCGCATTGGCAATTTGCTTGACGTAGAACTCGGCTTTCTTGCGGGTCGCCTCGTCGACGCCGGCAGCATCCTTGACCAACCGGTCGCCCCATTGCGCGGTGAGCAAATAAGCCTGCTTGAGAAAATCAAAGAACTGGTTCTGCGACCAATCAGGATCGGCAAAGCGTTTGTCTTTTGGATCGGGAGCGACAACCGGTTCGGCCTGCTCGCCGGCCATGCGTTTGACCATGGTGGCCCACAGATCGAGATAGGCGCGACCGAGGCTGGATTGTAACTCGAGCGCGCGGCGAGGATCGGACATCCAATATTCAGCCACCCGGCCGACAGACTTGACCGCATCGGTGATGTCGTCGGAAAGCTCACCTTTGATCTTGCCTTCCTCACGCGGCTTCAAATAGGCCGCGAGCGCCTTGCCGCCTTCTTCGACGAGGCGCGCTAGATTGCGCGAGAATGCCTCGATGTCGACATTGCCGACGGCGGCAGCGGGTTCTTTGGTTGGCTTGTCCATCCGTATTTCGCTCGTGTCTCTGCCAACAGAAGTGGCGCGGACCGCACGCCCTCGCAAGCTGCGTTTCAGCGCATGGTTTCGTCCGCCTTGCGGTTAGAGAAGGCGTAACCTTGCTGTGGCCATATTAGCCCGATAGCAGGGCTATGTTATAATTCATTGAGTTAGCATCGATTTCCGTCCCGTCGACAGCCTTATGGAGCAGGGCGCGCGTGTTCGAGCGAATTTTATGGGCCGCTACCTTGGGCCTCGTTGCCGCACTTGCGGGCTGCTCGCCCTCGATGATCGACAAGCTCCCGGCAGACATGGGCTTGCCCGCCAATGCCCCGGCGCGGCCGGAGACGCCCTACGAATACCCGGCGGTGCACGACATGCCCCCGGCCCGCGCATCGGTGCCTATGACCGAGGAGGAACAGGTTAAGCTCGAGAAAGATCTGGCCAACGTGCGCGACCGCCAGGAAGGGCGCCCGGCACCCAGCAAGAAGGCCGCTCCAGCAGCTAAAAAGCCGCCCAATGACGCTGAAAACGGGCAAACCGCTGGCAGCAAGGCGAACCCGTGATAAAAGCCAGCCGGGGTAACACCTGCGGGCTGGACAGGGCAGCCGACCTTTAAGGTTTGAGCCGATGGAAGAGTTTTACCGCATTCGCCGATTGCCGCCTTATGTGTTCGAAGAGGTGAACAAGGCCAAGGCGAAGGCCCGCAACGCGGGAGCAGATATCATCGATCTCGGCATGGGCAACCCCGATTTGCCCGCGCCCCCCCACGTGATCGAAAAGCTCAAGGAGACCTTGGGCAAGCCACGCACCGATCGTTACTCCGCCTCGCGCGGCATTCTCGGACTGCGTCGCGCGCAGGCCGCTTACTACGAGCGCCGCTTCGGCGTGAAACTCAATCCCGAGACGCAGATCGTCACCACGCTCGGCTCGAAGGAAGGCTTCGCCAATGTCGCGCAGGCGATCACTGCGCCTGGCGATGTCATATTGGTGCCGAATCCGAGCTATCCGATCCACGCCTTCGGCTTTCTGATGGCAGGCGGTGCCATACGTTCCGTGCCATCCGAACCGACACCGAATTTCTTCCACACGCTTGAACGCGCGATCGTGCATTCAATTCCGAAGCCGACCGCGGTGGTGGTCTGTTATCCGGCCAATCCGACCGCGTATGTTGCCACGCTCGATTTCTACAAGGATCTAATCGCTTTCGCGAAGAAGCATGAGATCCTGGTGTTGTCCGATCTCGCTTACGCGGAAGTTTATTTCGACAACAATCCTCCGCCGTCGCTTCTGCAGGTGCCGGGCGCCAACGACATTGCGGTTGAATTCACTTCGATGTCCAAGACGTTCTCGATGCCCGGTTGGCGCATTGGTTTTGCTGTCGGGAACGAGCGCGTCATCGCGGCGCTTAGTCGGGTGAAATCCTATCTCGACTATGGCGCCTTTACGCCGGTGCAAGTGGCGGCGACTGCTGCACTGAATGGCCCCGAGGATTGCATCAAAGAGATGCGCGAAATATACAAGCGCCGACGTGATGTTCTGGTAGAAAGTTTTGGTCGTGCGGGCTGGCACGTCCCGATGCCGCGCGCGTCGATGTTCGCCTGGGCGCCGATTCCAGAACCATTCCAAAGTCTCGGCAGCGTGGACTTTTCCAAGCTATTGGTTGAGAAGGCCGACATCGCCGTCTCGCCGGGCATCGGTTTCGGCGAATACGGCGAGGGCTTCGTGCGAATAGCACTGGTGGAAAATGAGCAGCGAATTCGCCAGGCCGCGCGCAATGTCCGCCGCTTTCTCGATCACGCGCCGGAGCAGCTGCACAACGTCGTTCCGCTCGCTACGCGGCGCTAACCACGGACACACACATTCATGGCCGCAGCCCTGAGAGTGGGTGTCGCCGGATTGGGCACGGTCGGCACCGCGCTGGTCGCCCAGGTCGCGCACCAGCGTGAGGCATTAGCCGCGCGTTGTGGCCGGGCTATCGAAATCGTCGCGGTGAGCGCACGCTCGCGCGCCAAGAACCGCGGTATCGATCTCAAAAGGATAAAATGGCTCGCCAATCCGGTCGCGCTCGCGCGCGAACCCGGTATCGACGTATTTGTCGAACTGATTGGTGGCGCTGGCGAGCCGGCCAAGGGGGCGATCGAGACCGCACTTGCATCTGGTAAGTCGGTGGTGACGGCCAATAAGGCTTTGCTGGCCGGTCACGGCGTCAAACTCGCCGCGCTTGCTGAGGCTCATCACGTCGCACTCAATTTCGAGGCGGCAGTCGGCGGCGCCATTCCAATCGTAAAGACACTGCGTGAAGGAATGGCTGGCAATTCATTCGAGCGCATCTACGGCATTCTGAATGGCACCTGCAATTACATCCTTACACGGATGGAGCAGGATAAAATGTCATTCGCCGAGTGCCTGAAGGAGGCGCAGGGGCTGGGTTACGCGGAAGCCGATCCAAGTTTCGATATCGAAGGTCATGACACCGCACAGAAACTCGCCATTCTGGCGAGCCTTGCATTCGGCACAAAAGTTGACCAAAGCGCGATTTACGTGGAAGGCATTTCTTCGATTACGCCTGCAGATCTTTCTGCCGCGGACGAACTTGGGTACCGCGTGAAGCTTTTGGGCGTGGCCGTCAAAACGCCTAAGGGCATTGAGCAACGCGTGCATCCGACCATGGTGCGCAAGGATTCCGCGATCGCCCAGGTGATGGGTGTGACCAATGCAGTGACGATCGATGCCGTGGACATCAATCCGTTGACACTCGTTGGCCCTGGCGCCGGCGGAGCCGCCACCGCCTCGGCGGTACTTTCTGACATCGGCGACATCGCGCGCGGCGTGCGCACCGCGCCCTTCGGGAGGCCGACGGCGCGGCTCGCAAGCGTACGAAAGGCGCCGATGCAACGGCACGAAGGCGGCTACTACATTCGGCTGGTCGCGCGCGACAAACCGGGAACTGCGGCCACCATTGCCAAGCGCCTTGCTGAACAGGAAATTTCACTGGAGTCGATTGTGCAGCGCCATGACCCGGCGCATCTTGGTCGTGACACCAAGGCTGGTTCCGTCCCCGTTATTCTCATTACTTATGCAACAAGCGAGGACGCCGTGCGCAAAGCTCTTGCGGCAGTGGGGCGCGATAGGGTGATCTCAGGGCGGCCGCAGGTGATCCGGATCGAAAAGAACTGATCGGCGCGCGTAACAAGAGCCGCGTTTGTGAGGGGAGCGTCAAATGGCGAGTATTACCGTCCAGCCTGAATTACTGCTGGAGCGCATTCTCAGCCTGGAGATCGTGCGCGTGACCGAACGTGCGGCGGTATCCTCAGCGCGTCTGCGTGGCCACGGCAAGGACAAGGCCTCCGATCAGGCGGCAGTCGACGCTATGCGGCGCGAGCTCAACAAGCTTCCCATCGACGGAACGGTGGTGATTGGCGAGGGCGAGATCGACGAAGCCCCAATGCTATTCATCGGTGAGAAAGTCGGCAGCAAACACGGCCCGAAGGTCGATATAGCGGTCGATCCGCTGGAAGGCACAACGCTCTGCGCCAAGAACATGCCGGGGGCGATCGCCACGATTGCGATGGCTGATGCCGGCACTCTATTGCACGCGCCCGATTGCTATATGCAGAAAATCGCCATCGGCCCCGGCTACCCGAAGGGCACCATCGACCTCGACGCTCCGGCGGACGAAAACATCATGCGCCTGGCCAAGGCCAAGGGCGTCAAGCCTTCGGAAATAACTGCCATACTCCTCGACCGCCCACGTCACGCTGACATAATCGCGGCGGTGCGCAAGACTGGCGCTGCGGTCAGTCTTATCAGCGATGGCGACGTTGCGGGCGTGATCCATTGTGCAGAGCCCAAAACTGGCATCGACATCTATCTCGGCATCGGGGGCGCACCCGAGGGCGTGCTAGCGGCGGCAGCTCTGCGCTGCATCGGCGGGCAGATGCAGACGCGGCTTATCATTGATACCGAACAACTGCGCGAGCGCACGTTGAAGATGGGGATTAAAAATCCCAAACGAAAATACGAAATCGAGGACATGGTGAAGGGCGATTGCCTCTTCGCGGCGACCGGTGTCACGAGCGGCGCCATGTTGAGCGGGGTTAAGTTCGGCAAGGACGTCATCGAGACCGATACTGTGGTGATGCGCTCAGTGACGGGCACTGTGCGTAGGGTGATAGCTGAGCACCGGCAATTCGATAAATTTTATCTCGACTAATACTCGCGAGCGTGCGTGAGTGCGCTTGCCGAAATTGTTCATTGATGCAGGGCTGGTATGCACGCGCAGCCTTCGTCACTATATGGGACTTCTGACAACCGATTCTCGACGGGGCGTCTGGTCCCGCGTAGTGGCTTACGGCGATGGCGCTGCCTGCAACACAGTTCAATCCTGGTGACCGCTGCTTCCTCGGCGTCGAACAGTCTTTGACAGGGCTGGCATGGCGTGACCGCCTCGACGAGCGTGGATCGGCGCGAGCTTTGACAATTGCGCAGCGTCACGGCCTCGACGAATTGCTCGCGCGTGTCTTGGCCGGCCGAAATGTGGACGTGGATGAGGTCCAGAGCTTCCTCGATCCCACCATCAAACGGCTGATGCCGGACCCGCACACGTTGACCGATATGGAAGCAGCATCGGCGCGCATCACCGATGCCGTTATGCGTGGCCAAAGTATCGCTATCTTCGGTGACTATGACGTCGATGGCGCGACTGCCTCAGCGCTGCTCTGCCGATACCTGCGCCATTGCGGGCTGGATCCAATCGTCCACATCCCCGACCGTATCTTTGAGGGTTACGGCCCGAATGTGGATGCCATCCGCTCCTTCGCCGAACGCAGCACAAGACTACTAATTACGGTCGATTGCGGTGTCACCAGCCTCGAGCCGCTCGCCGAAGCGAGAAAGCTCGGTCTCGATACCGTGGTGATTGACCATCACCAGGCGGACGAGAAGCTT
>DASWAK010000245.1:0-1838 GCA_036391175.1 Pseudolabrys sp. | reverse complement strand
ACCCTATTAAAGTCGCGGCGAGTGCGCCGATAAGAAGCGATCTCATGCTAAAACGTTCTTTGGAAAAGCGACTACGTCATTTTTTGCGGCAAAGCTATTAAATGCTCATTAAGTAGAACGGTCTCCGCTACGGAAAGCGTTGCGTGGTTAATATAGTGCTACTTGAACGCGAGAAGGCGGAGCGACCATGCGAGCGCCGATTATAGTTTTGCTGCTGCTGGCATCGGCTACCCAATGTCCGCTTTGGGTCATTAGCGGACAAACCATCTCGCGCCATCCGGTTTTGTCCGTTCTTGCTCCAATAGCGAACATCGCGCCGCTTATTCGATCATCTCGTCGGCACGGGCGAGCAGCGAAAAGCGGCACATTGAGGTGCAATAGGAGGGCTTAGCCGATGACGTCGTGGACCTGCAGCGGCTGGTCCCTTACCGAATACCATTCGGCACGGGCGGCCGCGCGCCGCTTGCCATTCTCTGACAGCGGCAGGTGCAGCGCATTCACCAGCGCAATTACTTCCTCTCGCGCGGTGACGTGCGACTTAATTGGCTGCCTGCCGAGCGTCGCCTTGTCGAGATCGTCGAGTGCGGTCAAGCCGCGCGGAAAAAATTCGCGGTAGACCACGCGCTCGGCAAAGCCGTCGACCCAGCGGAAGCCCATACGCTTAGACAATTCGGTCAGCCCCTCGCCAATTAGGCGCTTATTGCGCGAACCGAGCGCAGACAGACGATTGCGCACAACAATCCAGTCGGTCAGCCGGCCATCGACTAGCCGACGCTGGCGGCGCGCCTCGCGCACCATCTCGGCGTGGTGGTTTTCGCCGGTGACGGTGAAATTAGTCGAATCGAGCGCGGCGAGCACGTCGAAGTCGAGAAAGCTGTCGTTGATCGGCGTGACCAGCGTGTCCGCCATCGAATGGGCGAGCCGCATCAGAAAGGTGTCGGCGCCGGGCGTATCGATCACCACCACGTCGTGGGTGTGCTCGATCGCGCTGATGGCGGCGGAGAAGTTGGCGACCTCCTGCGCCTCATTGGCTTCGACGGAATTTCCCTCGCCGCGCTCGATGCAGTAATGCGTCGGCAGCTCGAGCTCAATACGCGCCCGTTTGGCCCAGGCGCGGCGGTTCTCAATGTAATGGGTGAAGCTTTTTTGCCGGCTGTCGAGATCGATGGTGGCGACGCGCTGGCCGGCCTTGAGCAGCGCCACCGCGATGTGCAGTGCTGTGGTGGACTTGCCCGAGCCACCCTTTTCATTGCCGAGTACAACCACGTGCGCGGACTGGGATGCTTCTGGGATCGGCTGGACCAACATGACGCGCCCTTTGAACCTTAATTTCAAAATACTAACCGGGATTCTCCATATTTAGCTCCCGATCTAGCGTGAATATTTGCGCTTTTCAGAGCTTCCCGCAACACCGACGTGAGTTTCGGACAGCTACTGGCGCGCCCGGCAATTGAACGGCCGTCGAGGGCGCCCGTTGCGCAACGCCACGCGCTGGGGCGGTTCTGGAGATGCCAGTCAGGCTGCAATGGCTAGATCACAGGCGACCGACTTGATATGCCACCACGCTGCGGCCGGGGGTTACAGGAGTCGCGTGAGCAGCGATCCCTCCCGGGCGCCGCGCGTGTCACAGCGTCGGCGCCCAGGGGTTCCTTGCGCGAAGTGAAAAATAGGAAGAACAATCCCAGCGTGAGTTCCGCCATCACATGGGACGTCAGCATCACCGCCGCAGCTGCAAACCACGAGCCAGCATGATCTGCGGCTGCAATGCATAAGTGACGATTCCGAAGATTCCACAAAGACTCCAAGTGGCAGTGACCAGGAAGTAGTATCCGACCATT
>DASWAK010000244.1:0-17431 GCA_036391175.1 Pseudolabrys sp. | reverse complement strand
CTCGGCTTGAGCATGAGTCAACTGCCGTCGCTTGATGCCGAGGGACCTGCCGTCCAACTGGCGCCAGTGGCAGTCGAGGATCTGCTGCTGCGGCCTAGCGTCAAGATCGACTACCGCCGGCTCGAGGATTTCACCAGCGGCAAGGCCATCGTCGTGACCGGGGGCGGTGGCTCGATTGGCGCAGAAATCTGCGAGCGCATCGTTACATTTGGTGCCGCTCGGCTCCTAGTGATCGAACACTCCGAACCTGCACTGCATGCTGTCCTGGAATCTCTTGCGGCCAAACAAACCGCGGCGGAAATCTCGGGGCGTATTGCCGACATTCGCGATCGAGAGCGGATCATGAGGCTCATCGCTCAATTCAAGCCAGATATTGTTTTCCATGCCGCGGCGCTAAAGCATGTGCCAATGCTAGAGCAAGATTGGGATGAGGGCATCAAGACCAATGTGTTTGGTTCGATCAACGTCGCCGATGCTGCGGCCGCGGCCGGCGCGGCCGCTATGGTAATGATCTCGACCGACAAAGCGATTGAACCGGTGTCCGTGCTGGGCGCCACCAAGCGCCTGGCTGAAATGTATTGCCAGGCACTTGATGATGAATTCTCGCGTTATGGCGGCCCTGGCCGGCACGCAATGCGGCTGATTTCCGTGCGGTTCGGGAACGTTCTCGCCTCCAACGGTTCGGTGGTCCCAAAATTCAAGGCACAGATTGAGGCAGGCGGTCCGGTTACCGTCACACATCCCGACATGGTGCGCTACTTCATGACCATTCGCGAGGCGTGCGACCTTGTCATTACTGCAGCGAGTCACGCGCTGGGCAGGCGCGACGGCGATGAGTCCATCTATGTTCTTAACATGGGTCAGCCTGTAAAAATCGTCGACCTTGCCGAACGCATCATCCGGCTCTCCGGGCTGGAGCCTGGTCATGACATAAAAATTTCATTCACTGGGATTCGTCCAGGCGAACGACTGCATGAAATCCTTTTTGCGCGCGAGGAAGAGACCGCTGACATTGGGATCCCGGGCATCGTTGCTGCCAAGCCGGTGCAGCCGCCTCTCGATGCGATCCGAGCTTGGGTGACGACCTTGGAGCAAGGCGTAGCTCGCGGCGAACGTGCAGCGATCTATAATGTCTTGCGAGATGCTGTGCCGGAATTCCGTGGTGAAGCGGCTTGAGGGGAAGCTACTGTGGACCTGACAGCATTTTTCAAAACCGAATTTGCCGAACACCACGAAGTCGCCCGTTGCTCCGAAGCGGCGTTGTCTGACACGTTTGCAGAACTCGTCCGGGCCTGCGCTAAATCCGTCCGCGCGGGCGGCAAGCTAATGTTCTTTGGCAATGGAGGCAGTGCGGCCGACGCCCAGCATATCGCGACTGAGCTGACGATCCGCTACAAGCGCGGCCGTGTCGCGATCGCCGCGATGGCCTTGACCACTGACACTTCAGCGCTCACCGCTGCGGGCAATGATCTCGGTTTTGAACAGATATTCGCGCGCCAGATCGAGGCGCTGGGCAAGCCCGACGACGTGGCCATTGCGATTTCGACGTCCGGCAAGAGTGCGAACGTAATCGCAGCGCTCAAGCAGGCCCGGTCTATGCGGCTGATCACGGCTGCGTTCGGCGGGAAGGGCGGGGGCGACATGGCCCCCTTGGCGGATCACCTGCTGGTGGTGCCGTCCGCCACCACGGCCCGCATCCAGGAAATGCATATCTTGTTGGGCCAGATGTTGTGTGGGGCTCTCGAAATCGAATTGGGGCTGGCAAACCCTTAGCCGCGTTATTTGGAAAATGCGCGTGTTTGGGCTTTATTTCATGTTTTTCAGAGTACGAAAATACGTTTGTTGATGCTGAAAACGCATTGACTCAAGTGAGCGGTGCGGTTTCCTTACCGGCAAGGAGAAACGAACCCATGGACGCAAAAATTCTGCCCGGGCCCGGCGCCAAGACTCGTCCACGGCGTGCGCACGCCCAAGGCGATCGTCATAATATTCAGTCAGTTGATCGCGCACTGTACCTGCTGGAAACAATTGCTGAGGCCGGCGGCGAAGCCACGCTAACCGAACTCGCCACGCGCACGGGCCTCAATATTTCTACTTGCCACCACTTGCTCGCGACGCTGATCCAGCGCGGCTTCGTCGCGAAGGTGCCGGGACGCCGGCTCTATGCACTCGGCGCCCGCATTCTCTATCTCGGGCACACCTGCCTGCAGGTTGATCTGCCGCGCCGCGCGCAACCCTATCTGGAAGCAATCAACCAGGCGACCGGTGAAACTGTGCACCTGGCGGGATTGCAAGGCGATGCAGTGGTAACACTGGCGGTGCGCGGGGCGCGCCATGCAGTGCGGGTTGACACCGGCAAGATCGGAAAACTGGAAGGACCTCATGCGACGTCGGTTGGCAAAGCCATCTTGGCTTGGCTTCCGGAGGACGAAATGCGTCGCATTCTTGCTCACGGCATGAAGCGCTTCACCGACAAAACCATCACAGAATTTCCGGCACTGATCGAATCGCTGCGCGCCGTCCGTCGCAATGGCTATTCCCTCGACCGTGAGGAATTCTTGCCAGGTGTGATTTGCGTCGGCGCCGCCATCCGCGACCAGGCGGGCACGGTTATCGGTGCTATCAGTGCCTCGACCCCGATGATGCGCGCCAGCGACGAGCATATCGCATTGATGCGCGACGAGATCATGGCCGCGACGCGCGCTCTCTCCGCTGAATTCGGCGATCCGGGGTCGCAATCCAACACTCAACACGCCGTCGCTAATTGATCGATCGGCTCTACTGAACAGAATTTTCGGAGGAAGCATGTACGCACCGCCCGGCGTGAAGACCAATCACAACGAATTCCCGATCCCCGACAGCCAACGCGCCTGGGTGCTTGGTGATCCCGGGCAGCTCAGTATCACCAATAAGCCAGTGCCGGTGCCGAAAAGGGCGGAAGTGCTGGTGCGCATCGATGCGGTGGCGATCTGCGCCACTGATCTTGAGATCATCTACCATGGTCCGCCTGCCTTGATTCAGGGCGGCCTGCCATTCAACAAGAACTTCACCCCCGGTCATGAGTACATGGGCACGATCGTAGCACTCGGGCCCGGCGTCGACGAGTACAAAATAGGCACGCGCGTGGCGGTTGAGATTCATGCCGGCTGCGGACAGTGCAAGCGCTGCCGTGAGGGCATGTACACCTCATGTCACAACTACGGCCTTAATTACGGTGATGTCGACAAGGGCCACCGTGCCAACGGGTTCACCACCGATGGCGGCTTTTGCGAATACCAGATCAACCACGTCAACACGCTGGTCGAGATCTCCAACGAGATGTCGGACGAGGAGGGCACGCTCGTCGTCACAGCCGGCACCGCGATGTACGCGCTCACCGAGCTCGGCGGCCTTGTGGCGGGCGAAAGCGTCTGCGTCACCGGCCCAGGCCCGATCGGCTTGATGGCGGTCGCGGTAGCGAAAGCGCTCGGCGCTCAGCCTGTGATTCTTACTGGCACCCGCGATAACCGCTTACAGATCGGCAAGGAACTCGGCGCCGATGCGGTAGTAAACATCCGTAGGACGCTGGACGTGGTGACCGAAGTGAAAAAGCTCAATGGCGGCAAAGGCGTCGACTACGTGGTCGAATGCTCGGCCGCGAGCAGCGCGGCCAACGATGCCGTGCGGATGGTCAACCGCGGCGGCCGCGTGTGCCTTGCTGCCTTCGCGCACGAAGAGGTGCCGGTTGATGTCGCACACATCGTGCGAAACAACATCTACGTGTATGGCATCCGCGGCGAGGGCAAAAGCGCGACCCATCGCGCCGAAGCCTTCATGCAGCAGAAGCGGTTCGACGCTACGAAGATTCACACCCATACTTTCCCACTCGACGATCTCCCGACCGCGATCCGCTACGCGAAGGACCGCGTCGAAGACGCCATTAAGGTGGTGGTGAAAGCGAAGATGGACGCCGTGCAGAAGGAAGCGGCGGAATAACGAAAGAGCAGCGATGCTCACCTGCGATGACCATCTGACGCCGGGTTCGCTTGACGAGGCGTTCGATATGATGACGTCTAACCGCGGACGCTATCGCATTATCGCGGGCGCAACCGACGCCTTGCCTTGGGCGCGCGAAGGACGAGCCGGCGATGTGCATATCCCCGCGCTGATCGACGTCGCCAAAATTCCGGAGCTGTGTGAATTGTCGATCAGCGACAAGCGCGCGCGGCGGCGGACTCGGAGCTTGGGGCGACTGGAATGTCGGCAATTGGTGCGAAGACGTGCAAACCGCGTGGATTAAACAGAATCTCTGACGCGCCTGGGAATACGCTGTCCGTCGCGTCTGTTGTCGGAGGTATATGTCAGACCAACCTTCAATCAAGACGCTGAAGGCGCTGCGCGAAGTTGAAGAAAAATGTACGCGCTGCCCTCTTTACAAATATGCGACACAGGTTGTGCCAGGCGAGGGTCCAGCACGCGCGCGCATTATGATGGTGGGAGAGCAGCCGGGCGATCAGGAGGATAAGCAAGGCAAGCCGTTCGTCGGCCCCGCAGGCGGAGTCCTTGCAAAGGCATTGGCTGATGCTGGAATCGAACGTAAGATAGTTTTTGTCACTAATGCGGTCAAACATTTCAAGTTCGAATTACGTGGCAAGCGTCGTCTACACAAGCGCCCTAATGCGTATGAGATTGACCGTTGTCGCTTTTGGCTCGACCTTGAGCGGACAATCATCCGGCCGGACATCGTCGTTGCATTAGGCGCAACGGCTGTACGTAGCGTTTCTGGCCGCCCGTTCGCGATCAACAAGATTCGCGGTCGTATAATGTCGCTACCCGATGGCGGCCGCATGCTGGCGACGATCCATCCATCGTATATCCTGCGCATCGAGGACGAAGGGGACAAACGCGCGCAATACAAAATGCTGGTCGCTGATTTTAAGATCTGCGCCCGGGCGCTCTCTCAAGCCGCATGACCGCGTATACGGCAAGATCTGTGAATTGGAACTTCTTGGCCCATTGGCGGTTATTGGGTTGAAGCCATTTGGGAGTTCCCAATGTCGGAAAAGCCGAAGAAGCACGCGGAAGAAGAACGCGAGCGGATCGAGCGCACGGAAGACCCAGTCGTGGTCGACTCCGATGAAAGTTTTCCGGCCAGCGATCCGCCTAGCTGGACGCCAGTGAGCGGCGTCGGTTCGGGCAAGGACCATAAGAAGAAAAAGCCGAGCTAAAAACCGCCGCGCGCTTATTGAAATTTCATATTGAGCAGCTTTTCCGCGTTGCCGGAAAAGATTTTGCGACGGTCGGCGGTCGACAGGCCGAGGCCTTCGACGGTCTTGATCGTCGGTGCAATTGGCCCCAGTGGCGTGTCGGTGGCGAAGACAACCTGGTCGGCGCCGAAAAACTCTAGGCCGCAGCGCGTCGCAGGTACGCCGCCGCCGAACATAGCGGTGTCGGCATAGAAATCGTGCAGATAGTCCATGTGCGGCCGCTTCAGCGATGGCAGGATTTTCGAATAATCTTCATCCGAGGTGCGCTGCCCAAGCACTTTGAGACCAGGGCCGACGCGACCGTCGTAATACGGAATCATCCCTCCGAGATGATGTGTGATGATTTTCAGCCTTGGATAGCGATCGAGCAGGCCCGAAAATACCATCCGAACCATGGCCACCGACGTCTCGTAGGGCCAGTGGAAGCACCACCACATCTCAAATCGCGATTTTTTCTCCGCCGGATAGTCGGGCATCGCAGCCGTGCCGACAGGATGCAGCCAGATTGGCAGATCGAGCTCGGCCATGGTGGCGAAGATCGGCTCGAATTCAGGATCGTCGAGCGGTCTCCCTGCTATATTGGTGTAGAGTAACACGCCGCGCGCACCGAGATCTTTAACAGCGCGGTGTGCCTCGGCGACCGAACCTCCCACATCGGTCATGCACAGCGCAGCGGCAAAGCCGGGGAAGCGCGCCGGGTGCTTGCGACATAGCTCGGCCATCGCGTCGTTCGCAATGCGGGCAAGGTTCAAGCCTACGTCGGGCGCTGCGATGTCCTCGATGGCCGGATTCGGCAAGGAAATAACTTGCCGATAGTCGCCGAACTCGTCCATTTCCTTGAAGCGCGCATCGAGATCGAACAGCTTGGTTACACCGCGCAGCCGCTTGCCAATATTCTCGAGCTTGGGCGCCACCTTGGTCATTTCCTGGAAATAGCGGTCCGGAAAGATGTGGCAATAAATGTCGATAATAGGGTTCATGGTTTTCCTCCCGTTTCTTTTTTCAGAATCAAATGGCGCTGCAATGGCAGCGCCTGCCAGCCCAGGCGCTCGACAATCAGCCCCCATATCCCTTTCGGCGCCCACAGCATGACAACGATGGCGACCGCGCCCATCATCAGCAAGTACAGGCTGCCAAGGTCGGCCAAGGCTTGGCGAAGCAGGAAGAAGATGACGGTGCCAATGATTGGGCCTTCTATCCGCCCAATACCCCCGATGACAGTGATGAAGATGACGAAAGCCGTCCAGTCGTTCACGTTAAACGCGGTATCGGGCGAAATGCGTAGCTTCTGCAAAAAAATGAGCGCGCCGATCATTGCCGTGCCGAAGGCCGTGAGCACGTAGACAATAAATTTTATCCGCCACACGTCGATGCCGTTGCTCTGTGCCGCCAGTTCATTGTCGCGAATAGCGGTGAGTGCGAGGCCGTGGCGTGAGCGTAGCAGCGCTACGATCGCACCCAATATGATGCCAGTGAGTGCCAGCGCCAACCAATAGGTTTCGAATTCGCGCATCTGCCGGCTTGGCGCCATGGCGATGACGACGGCTGCAGGTAGGCTGATGCCTGAGCCGCCACCGAGGACGGAAATTTGCGAGGCGAGCAAACGAAACACTTCAGCAACGACCCAAGTGCCGATGGCGAAATAGGCGCCCCGGAGGCGGAAAATGAGCGCGGCGACGGGAATTGCAACCAGCGCTCCGATCGGTCCGGCAATCAGGATGGCTGCGACCGGATGCACATCCACCAAGATGGCAAGCGCGAACAATAGATATCCGCCAAGGCCGACGAAAGCCTGTTGGCCGACTGAAACCAGTCCCGCGTAGCCGGCGAGCAGATTCCAAAGGCTCGCCAGTGCCACGAATGTGTAGATTTCCGCGAGCAGCCGCAGCGTCTGTCGGTCACCCCAATAGGGTGCGAATGCCAAAATGACGAGCGTGACGACGATAGACGCGACGCCGATGCGGCTCGACCGGGTGGCATGCTCGACGGTCATCCCGACACCTTCGGAAACAAGCCTTGCGGCCGCACGGCTAGGATGGCGAGGAATACGATGTGACCGGCGAGCAGCTGCCAGCCCGGATCAATCTGCGCGCCGATCGCCTGCGAGACGCCCAAAATAATGCCGCCTGCCAGCGTCCCCCACATGCTGCCCAGCCCGCCTATGATCACTGCCTCGAAGCCGAAGATCAGCCGCGCCGGACCGATGGCAGGATCGAAATTGGCGCGCACTGCCAGGAACACACCAGCAATAGCGATGACCGCGAGCGACAGCGCCATTGCCATGGCGAAGACGTGACGGGTGTCGAGCCCCATCAGCTGCGCCACCGCTTGGTCGTCAGAGGTGGCCCGGAAAGCGCGGCCAAGCGCTGTCCGGTAGAACAGCATCTGCAGCGCAGCGATGGCGAGCACCGCAACAATGAACTGGATAAATGGCAGAATGCCGACCCAGACGCCCTGCACCAATTGAAAGGCCTGGATTTCGATCGCGCCCGCCTGCAACTTGCGGCTGTCGGCAGTGAACAGCTCCAGCAGCCCATTCTGGATGATGATGGATAAGCCGAATGTCACCAGCAGGGGCGGCAATAGATCGTCACCGAGTGTCCGGTTGAGGAGCCCACGTTGCAATGCGTAGCCGATAACCGCCATTACGGGGACGACCAGCAGCAGCGAAGTTAGTGGATTCACGTCTAGTCCCTGCGTCACCAGCAACGAGACATAAGCGGCGAGCACGATCAGATCGCCATGGGCTATGTTGACCAGCCGCATCACACCAAAGATGAGCGAGAGACCGGCTGCGAACATGGCATAGAGCCCGCCGATCAGCACGCCCTGCAGTATGACGTTGAACCATTGCATCCCGTCACACCCCGAAATAGGCAGCTGAAATTGTCTCGCGCGTCAGTTCTTGTGCCGGCGCCTGCAGAGCCACGCGACCTTCCTGTAAACAGTAAACGTGGCTTGCAGCACGCAGGGCCTGCACGATGTCCTGTTCGACGATGATCAGTGATAGGCCTTCCGCAACAATTTGCGGCAGCCGTGCATAAATGTCGCGCACAACGATCGGCGCAAGACCGAGGCTTATTTCGTCACACAGGAGCAGTTGCGGGTTAGCCATCAGCGCGCGAGCGATGGCTGCCATTTGCTGCTGGCCGCCGGAGAGCGCGGGTGCCAACAAGTTGCGTCGCTCGGCCAGCACAGGGAACAGCTCATATATGCGCGCAAGCGTCCAGGGGCCGGGCCGGCGCGACTGGCCGCCGATCAATAAATTTTCCTCGACTGTCAACGAGGGGAAGAGTCTGCGTCCTTCGGGCACCAGCGCGATGCCGCGACCGAGCACATCAAAGGCAGGTGCGCCGGCGACCGGTGCACCGTTAAATACAATCTCGCCTCGGCGGGGGTGTATCAAGCCAGCAATGCTTTTCAGAAGCGTGCTTTTTCCGGCGCCATTGGCGCCGATCACAGCAACCACCTGCCCAGCTCGGACGTTTAACGAGATGCCAAACAGCGCCTGAAAGTCGCCGTAAAAGGTGTCGATTGCGCGCACGTCGAGCAAAGGATCAGACATCGGCGGTAATCCCCATATAGATCTCTGCCACGTGCGGGCTACGGATCACCGTGTGCGGATCGCCTTGTGCGATGAATTTGCCTCCGTACAAAACGAGCAGTCGGTCGACGACCGCGAGGAGAGCATGCACGACATGCTCGATCCAAACGATGGCTACACCGCTCGCGCGTACTTCTTTGATCAACGCGACCAGCGCGGCACATTCGTGCTCTGTGAGACCGCCGGCAACTTCGTCGAGCAGCAGCACTCGAGGTTTCGTTGCCAATGCGCGCGCCAATTCGAGCCGCTTCCGATCGAGAAGTGTTAGGCCACCAGCACGCTGGTTCGCCTTACTCAGCAAACCACAGCGTTTGAGCAGTTCCGCGCAGCGATCATAGGCAGCGGTCTCGTGCTCGTTAGCTCCGAACGCAGCCGCTACAACCACGTTCTCGAACACGGTCATGCCGGAGAACGGTTGCGGGATCTGGAACGAGCGTGCTAGCCCTCGGCGGCAGCGGCGTTCAGCTGGCAACTGCGTGATATTTTCGCCCGCGAACAATACGCGACCGGCGTCAGGCGCGATTGTGCCGGCTGCGATACCGAACAGCGTAGTCTTGCCAGCGCCATTCGGTCCGATGATGCCGAGTGCCTCGCCCTCGTTCAGTGCAAGATCGACTTCGTCGGCCACCACCACGGCGCCAAATCGCTTCGAGATATTTTCCAGCGCGAGGATGGGAGCCATTAGGTGCCTTTCACCGTCCTCTTGAGGTGCGAGCGAAGCTTACCTCGATGGATGATTGGCCCGGGCCGTCGCCCCCTTCGAGGGCCGCACTGGGTGGGGCCACCTTAGGGTGACAGCTCTTGGTCACGCTACGAGATCGGTTGCAGCTTGCCTCCAACGGGAATGTTTGGCGCGGTTTTGTTCTCGGCGATGACCAGCTCGAACTTGCCGTTCTTGCGCTGCCATTGCCCTGCAACTAGCGGTGTCTTGGTGACATTCTTCACCGGCGCGCCGGTCCATTGGATCGGACCGACGATCGACTGGCAGTTGGTCGAAACGATCGACTCGAGGATGGATTTTGGATCGCTCAGGTTCTTAGCTCGCTTGAGCACGTCGATCGCCACCTCGAACAATGCGTGTTGGAAGCCGATCGGCTGCGTCCACGGCCTGTTCGAAGCCTTGGTGTAAGCGTCGGTGAGTTGCTGGCAGCTTTGTCCCGTCAATCCAGACTTGAAAGGATGATTTGGCGTCCACCAGATCTCGCTCGTGAGGCCGTTGCCACGCGCGCCGAGTGATTCGATGACTGAGGGGAACAGAAGCGCCTTGCCGATGGTAACGATCTTCGGCCTGAACCCCTGCTGCGCTGCCTGCGACCAGAACGTTGCGAAGTCAGGCGGGATCATGTTGCCGGTCACGATCTCGGCGCCCGCCGCTTTGAACGCCGAAATTTGCGACGTGAAGTCGTTGTTCATCAGTTGATAGCGGCCGGGGTCATGCAGCTTGTAGCCAGCCGCCGCCAGCGCCGGCGGCAGACCGAGCCTGGGGTCACCCCAGGCGTTACCGTCCGCGTCGTTGGGGAAGAGTCCACCCACAACTTTGTTGGTCGGCAATTCATCCCACAGCGCAAGGAATGATGCGATCACGTCTTCGAGCCCCCAGAAGAAATGATAGGTCCACGTGAAGCCCTTCTTGGGGTCGCCCTTGCGGCCGAAAAAGTAGGGCTGCCACGGGCAGTTGGTGGTGATGCAGGGGACCTCATTGACCTCGGCCTGATCGGACACCGGGTTGGTCGTGTCGGGCGTGGCTGAGGCAACGATGAGATTGACCTTGTCGCCAAGGATCAATTCTGACGCCACCTCCGCGGCACGGCTGCCGCTCGATTGGCTATCCTTCGTGATGATCTCAACCTTGTAGGTCTTGCCGTTGTTGTTCAGGCCCGCCGTCAGTATGCCGCGCACCTGGCCGAGAATGAAACTGTCGGCCTCGCCGAAGCCGGCCAGCGGGCCGGTTTTCGGGCTGACATGCCCGATCTTGATGACTTGTGACTGTGCTTCGGCCGGAAGCGCACGCAAAACGGCGGGAGCGGCAATGGCGCCGAGGCCGGTTTTGACCAGCGTGCGGCGCGAGATTGTCGAGCGGTCAATCATGGTCTCCTCCCCTGTCGTGCGTCCGTCAGGCGTCCTGGGCGCGGGCTTTTTTGAGATGCTGCAACACTTTTGAACGTAGTGCGGCTTGCTGCTCCTGGCTCCATTTGCGGAAGCCCTCGCCTGACTTGAAGCCGAGTTTGCCGTCCTTCACCAGACTTTCGAGGTAGGGCGATGGGCGCGGCCGGCTGTCGATATCAGGCAACACCGTCCTGTGGATCGCTAACGTCAGATCCGTGCCGACCATATCGGCGTTCTCCAGCGGACCCAGCACTGAGAGCCTGCGGCCGAACGCCGCCTTGATCACATTGTCCACCGTCTCGGCGTCGCAGATGCCTTGCTCGACCAGCGCGATCGCCTCACGCCAAAGCGCATGTTGCAGGCGATTGCCGATGAAGCCGGGAACGTCCTTCTTCACATGGGCCGGCTTCTTGCCAGCTGCAGCGTGCAGTTTCATCGTGAAATCTACCGCTTGCGGCGACGTCCACTGGGTTTCAATCACTTCGACCAGCGGTACGAGATAGGGCGGATTCCACCAATGCGTGCCGAGCGCGCGCTCGCGGCGCTTGAGGCATTCCATGATCTTGGTGATCGGAATTACCGAAGTATTGCTGGCGAGGATTGTTTCGTGCCGCACATACCTTTCGATTTCTACAAACAACTTCTGTTTGAGCGGCAAATCTTCTAGTACCGCCTCAACCACGTAATCAGCATCACCCACGGCTTGGGGTAGATCGGAAATAGGCGTGACGCGCTCGATTGCTTTCTGGTCGTCGCCGAGGTCCTTCAAGTTGGTCAGGATGCGCAATTTGGCGCTGTCGAGCGAGGCCGCGACCGAGTCATAGATTGTCACGGCATGCCCAGCGAGCGCGAACACCTGAGCGATGCCGTGACCCATCAGTCCGGCACCGATCACCGCGATGCGCGCTTTCGCCATTGGTTATCCCGCCGTGTATCCGCCATCGGCGTAGAGAATGTGGCCGGTATAGAAATCCGACGCCTTGGAGGCGAGAAATAGCAACGGTCCTGCAAGATCCTCCGGCTCGCCCAGGCGGCCTTTCGGCACGCGCGCGAGAAAGCCCTTGCGCACAGTTTGCGCCCGCTCGGTGTCCTCATACATCCAGGCGGTGAGTGGCGAGCGGAAGACGGTCGGCCCCAGCGCATTCACGGTGATGCCAGTTTCACCCCATTCGCAGCCAAGCGCCTTGGTGATGCCATCCACTGCCGACTTCGACGCGCAATAGGCGGTATAACCGGCCGGATGGCCAAGCAGTCCGCGCGCTGACGAAGTAAGGATCACTTTGCCGCCCTGGCCTTGCTTGATCATCTGCTTGCCAGCGGCGCGCGCCATCAACCATGACTGATTGACGTTGGCATCCATTACGTCGAGGAAGTCCTCGACCTTCTGATCGACGATCTTCGATACCTTGTTGAGGCCGGAAGCGACTACCAGGATGTCGACGCAGCCGAACTTGTCGACCGCAGCCTTCACGATTTTGTCGCAGTTTTCCTCAGAGCTTGGGCGTAATGCGATAACCTCGGTCTTGCCGCCGAGTTTTTCGCATTCAGCTGCGACTTTTTTCAACTCATTGGCTTTGCTTGCTGCCAATACTACGTTTGCACCGGCTCCGGCAAATGTCTTTGCTGCCAGTGCGCCAAAGGCGCCCGACGCGCCGGTGATAACGGCAGTCTTTCCCTTGATATCGAACAGCGACAGCGGGTTCTTCAGGAAGTCGCTCATGACGCGCCTCACTTCGGTGGATTGGCTACCGCCACTACGATGGAGCAGACCTCATTCCCGCGGTTGATGATCTCGCGCGTTTCGTTCGGCTCGATCACGCAGGAGTCGTTTGCTTTCAACACCGTTTCCTTGCCGTTGACGATCACGGTCAATTCACCGCGGAGCACAAAATAGACTTTCTCGGGCGGCGAGGCGTCAGGACCTGCGCCGCCGCCGGGCAGGAAGTGCGAATAACCGAACACGAGGCCCTTGGTGCCGCCGGCCTCGGCGCCGAAAAGGCGCAGCGACGTATAGTTGCGGTGATTTGGCGCCTCGTAGGGTTTGGCATCGGAAAAGCGTTTGACGTACATCAGAATTTACTCCCCTTTTCGATGCGGAATTTTTGTTTCGGATCGAGGATGGCAACCAGCCGCACGATGCAGCCATCACCACGGTCCCAGTTCCACGGAAAGTAAGCGAAGGTACAGCGCTTGCCGGTGACCTTGTCGATGTCGCCGCCGACATTCTCGATGCCCATGATTCCGTTCTTGAACAAGATCCGGTGCACCGGTTCCCATTCCGGAAAATCATCCTTCCAGTCGCGGCCGCCCGACCACTCGCGATATTCCTCAGCCAAATGTGGATGCAAAGGCCCATTTCGCTGCGGGCCAATAGCGGTCGCGAGTGGGTGATCGTTGGCTTGTGTGTCGTGACCGACCACCTTGACCTTCTTCTTGACAAACCATTCGCCGGCCGACGGTACGAAGCCGGGAGCGCGGCAGAAATAGTCTTCGCTGTCCTCGTAGAGTTTGTGCCAGCCGGTGTTAACGATCACCACGTCACGCGGACGCACAATCTTGCCGCAGGCCTTTTCCAGATCGTCACCAGTAATGGGTTCCCATTTGTTCTTGGGGATCGACACCACGATGCCGGAGCCGAAGAAATGCGGCAGAGGTACCTCGTCGATGAAGGGCGTGCCTTGAATGACGTGCGCGGGCGCATCAATATGCGTGGTGTTGTGCATCGATGTTGTGATGCGCTGCGATAGCACTCCCGACTTCGCCATGTAGTGGATGCGCTCAATCTTGACGTCCTCGAAATACGGCCAGTTCGGTGACTGATAACCGAAGCGGTGAGACAGGTTGTAGAACTCCAGCCCCATGCTGTTTTTCAGGTTTTCTTCGAACATCACGCCGCGAATTCGTTTGGCCACGGCATCCCTCCTTGCGATGAGCGCGTTCGCGCCAGTTGTCGAAATTGCTGTCGGATCGCCGTGTCAGGCGGCGGCCGAGTTCATATGGCTCTGCAGTGCGTTTTTGGTGGTGATCAAGCGTTCTGTGATTAGCGCCTGACGATTTGCGAACCGCTGGCTCGGAACCGGCACCGAAATGGCGACGGCGTTGCCGAGCGGATCATGCAGCGCAACACCGACAGCGCAGATGCCGAGCGTATGTTCTTCGCGATCATAGGCGACGCCGTGGCGGCGCACGGCTTTGAGATCGGCAAGCAACGCATCTAGACGAGTGAGGGTCTTTGGCGTGCGCGCTTCATAGGCGCGGCCGATCAGCGCTTCGACCGCGGAATCGGAGAGCTGCGCCAAATAGGCTTTGCCGTTGGCGGTGCAGTAGAGCGGAAAGGTATCTGCGACCGCGGAGACGGCTCGCAAGCGCTGCGAGCCGATAACCTGATCGATAAACACGAGGTGATCTTTCTTCACGGTTGAGAGATCGACGGTCTCGTGGAGTTCCTCGGAAAGGCGTTCCAGAAACGGTCGTGCGAGGGTGATGAAATCGCTGCGTACAGACGCGGCAAGGCGGAGTATCGTGGGACCGAGCCGCACGCGACCGTTTGGCGTTGCCGCGATGACCAGCTTCTCGGTTTCCAGCGCAGCGACGATACGTTGCACGGTGGAGCGGGCGAGGTTCACGCGCTGAGCAATTTGGCCAAGGCTCAGGCCGGCATTTTCTTCTTCGAGCGCACGCAGAATCGTCGCTGCACGCGCGATCACCTGCACTTGGCTTTTGTCGTTGGTGACAAGACGACTCATGACGCTTCCAACCCGAACACGGCGATCTTTTGCCGCCTTGCATCGTGGGACACGATAGCCCAAAATCCGATACAGCCAAAAGAGAAAAATGGGCTACGCGCGCCCATAAGTCGCCGCCCAACTAAGGAAGACGTGTATGGTCAAGAAAATCGCGCTCGAAGAGCACTTCCTGGATCCCGCCACCGAACCCTATTGGCGCCCGACGATGGCCGATGTCGCGCCGGCCAAGACGGCGCAGCTCTATGCGAGCCTGACCGATTTCGGCGAACAGCGACTGCAAATGATGGACAAGACTGGTATCGCGCGGGCGGTATTGGCGATCGCCGGACCTGGCGTGCAGGCTGAGCGTGATACCGCTGCAGCCGTGCGCGCTGCGCGCGCATCGAACGATTTCCTTGCAAAGGAAGTGCAGAAGCGTCCAGACCGCTATTCCGGCTTCGCTCATCTTGCCATGCAGGATGCGAACGCCGCTTCCGACGAACTCGAGCGCTGTGTACGCGAGCTCAAGTTTTGCGGCGCGATGGTCAACGGGCACACGAACGGCAAATATCTCGACGACCGTTCCTATGATCCGTTCTGGGAACGTGCCGCAGCGCTGGGCGCGCCGATCTATCTGCACCCAGCGGACCCGGTGGCGCCGCTGCCGGTGCTCGCGGGTTACAACGTACTGGTGCGGCCGATGTGGGGCTGGGGCGTTGAAACCGGCTCGCATGCGCTGCGTATTATCTCCGGCGGGGTTTTCCATCGGTATCCGAAAGCCAAGCTGTTGCTCGGCCATCTCGGCGAGAGCTTGCCTTTTTTGCTCTGGCGTTTTGACAGTCGCTCGAAGCCCTATGGCTGGAATTTGCCCAAACCGCCGTCGCAATACATCAAGGATAACGTCTGGGTCACCATCTCGGGCATGTACGACGGCCCGCCGCTTCGCTGCTCGCTCGATGCACTGGGGCGCGATCGCGTCATGTTCTCGTCCGACTATCCTTTTGACTCGGAAGGGGCCGGCCCGTTCATGGACACGGTGGCGCTTGACGAGCATTTGCGCGCGGATGTCGCCTACAACAACGCGGCAAAGCTGTTGGGTGTTTAGCTGATCACCCTGACCGGCTTGCCGTCGAGCCAGGCGCGGATGTCCTCGACAATGTCGGGAAAATATTTCCGATAGTTCTGCTCGCTGACATAGCCGAGATGTGGCGTGATGACGACATTATCCATCTTGCGGAATGGATGATTGAGCGGCAACGGCTCCACGTCGAACACGTCGAGCCCTGCGCCGGCGATTGCGTTGTTTTGTAGGGCTGCGATCAGCGCCTTTTCATCGACAATCGGCCCACGCGAGGTGTTGATCAAATAAGAAGTTTTCTTCATCAGGCCGAGTTCTTTCGCGCCAACCAGTCCGCGCGAGCGGTCACCCAGTACAAGGTGAATGGTGATAAAATCGGCGTTGCGGAAAAGGTCCTCCTTCGAGACAAGGTCCGCGCTCGCGGCCTTGGCTTTCTCCTCCGTCAGGTTCTGGCTCCAGGCGATTGTCCTCATGCCGAAGGCCTTGCCAACCGTGGCGGAGCGCTGGCCAAGCTTGCCCAGGCCGAGAATGCCTAGCGTGAGACCCTCGAGGTCGCGGCCGATGGTCACTTGCCATGGCTCGCCGGCCTTGAGGCGCGCGTTTTCGAAGCCGATCCGGCGGGTGAGTTCCAGCATCAGGCCGAAGGCGATGCCTGTGGTTGGGCTCCCGGCGGCGCCGGTGCCACAGACGGTCACGCCGCGTTCGGCGCAGGCCTTGACGTCGAATGAATTGTTTCGGGCGCCTGTGGTGATCAGCAGCTTCAGATCGGGCAGTGCCTCAATTACCTTGCGCGGGAAAGGGGTGCGCTCCCGCATCCCGACAACAATGGCGAATCCCTGCAGCGCCTTGATGACCGCGTCCGGTCCGTCCAGCGGCGCATTGAAAACCTTGATCTCGACGTTCTTGCTGATCCCCGACCAGTCAGCGAATTTCATCGCAACGTTCTGGTAGTCGTCCAGAATGGCTGCCCGAACCATATCCCTGATGCTCCCTGCATGCGCCCGCTCGTGCGGCGCGCCAATTTAGGGCCGGCAGACTGAAAAGATAGGGGGATCAGACTGGTGGTAGGCCGTGCTTAGCGCGCCAGGCGGGCCCGGGTCCGCGCATGTAGTGCAATTCGGGCCGGTAGGGTCGGATCGCGTCGCGGATCAGTTCTCGCCAGAAGCCCGAAAAGAAGTGGCCGACCATGGCGAAGGGACGGGGCAAAAACGCGATCGCGGAGCCCGAGAAAGCCAATATCGCGCGACCCATGGCAGAGCTCCCACACCGACCAAACGGCAGGCAAATTCGGCCTACCCATCCCTTGGTCGCCCCGTCCGGCGCCCAGGTTCATGGAGTGTGATGATGGCGTTAAAGCTGTTAAAAACCGGTACCCGATCGGCATACCGGCGGCATTTTTACAATCAGCCTTTCCCAGAGCTTTACCGATATCGCACACGCAAAAGCCGGCACCGCTTGCTCTTTCGGGCCTCCGCCGCTACATCAACGCCTCATTTCCCGACAAAGCGTGCGGCAGCGCGTGAGCGCGCGCGGCTGGATTCGGGCCGCAATTGCAGAGGTTTCGAGTTTCGATGAACGGTCGTCAATTCATCTATCACATGCAAGGTCTGACCAAGACCTACCCGCCGGCCAAGAAGGTGCTGGATGACATCCATCTGTCGTTCTATCCCGA
>DASWAK010000243.1:0-2701 GCA_036391175.1 Pseudolabrys sp. | reverse complement strand
GGCGAGTCCCGACGGAAAGGGCCATAGTGTTATGACCGATTTTACCCCACGCTCCGGCAGAGACGATGTCGCTTGGAGCCAAGTCCCGGGAAACGGTAGCGCTGTATCGGAGGCGAGCCGGCGCAAGGATTCAGGGGGGCCGGGCGAAGTGGATCGCCGGATCGCATTCGATACAGCCGTTTGAAGTGAGCCGAAACGGAATCGTACAGCTATGGGGTTTGAAAGCCGACCACACCGGCGAGGTGCGGGGGAGACCATCGCCCGATGATCAACCAGGGCTCGCGATCCAGGTGATCAGCAGACACAGGAGGCCGGTGACATCGATCGTAATCAGGTTCACCAATCATACGAACACACGTCAACCGATGCCATCGCGGCCGGCGGACGATTAAGGTTGAGAAAGATCGGGTCATCGGCAGTTTGCTTTTTCTGGCGGCGCCCGCAGCCGGACTTGGAGCGGAGTGAGTCGCTCAACGACCTGCATCGGTCCGCCGCAAATAGCACAGGCCCGGAGCCATGGGGACGCTGCGGTTGGCGCGTGCGCGGTACAGTGCGGAGTGGATGCGGCCAGTAAATTCAGACACAGCGGCAGCAACTCGTTGCGCCTTCGATGAGCGAACAAGCCGAAGTAGCGGATGCGCACAAAACCGATCGGCAGTACATGCAACAGGAAGCGGCGCAGAAACTCGTGCACGCTGAGAGTCATGCGCCGCTGTTTGTTATGGTGCCGCGAATCACGCCAGCGGAACGTGACTTGATGATCTTCCAGCGACAGCAAGCGGTGACTGGAAATGGCCACGCGATGTGTATAGCGGCCCAGATAGTGGATCACATGCTCGGCTCCTCCGAAGGGACGCTTGGCGTACACCACCCAATCCTTCTGGTGAACCGTGCGCAGTAACTCCGAAAACGTACGTGGATTGTTAAGAGGAGCCAACACACCTTCCAGCACCAGGCTCCTGGCTGCGTATAGCTCGCGCAGACCTTCGACGAACTTGCCCCGGAACACCTGTGCCAGCACCTTCGCCGGTAGGAAGAACCGCGGTGAAGCATGAACCCAGCGGCTGTGATCCAGCGCCAAGCCGCCGGCCGGAACTACGCAATGTACGTGTGGGTGATGTTGCAGTTGCTGATTCCAGCTATGCAGGACGCTAAAGAACCCGATCTCGGCTCCTAAGTGTTTTGGATCACGGGCGATTTCCAGTAAAGTTTCGGCGCTGGCGCGCATCAACAAGCCGTACACGGCTGCTTTGTTTTGCAGGGCGAGCGGCGCCAGCGCGTGGTGGATCGTGAATACGACATGCGCATAAGTGGTGGGAAGCAGATCGCGGCTACGAGCCTCGATCCACCGGTCACGCGCATGTGTTTGGCAGCGCGGGCAGTGCCGATTGCGGCAGGAGTTATAACTGATGGCCTGATACCCGCATCGCGAGCAGGCATCCACATGTCCGCCTAGCAGCGCCGTGCGGCAGCGCAAAATGGCCACCAGCACTTTCACATGCAGCCACGTTAGCCACGGGTGGTTGCGGATCGTGAATGTGGGTGCGGCATCGTGGATGAGATCGGCCAACTCGATGGAGGGCCGTGGCATCGCGGCCTGTCAGGATTCGGTTTCGCGAACGAATTGCGGCAACTGATCGAGCGGGTTGACCAGGTTCTTCAGGTGCTTGTTGGAGAGGTGGATGTAACGAGCCGTCTCCTTGAGGTCGTAATGACCAAGTAACTCCTGAATAGTGCAGAGATCGGTTCCCGCATCGTACAGGTGAGTGGCGAAACAGTGCCTCAGCGTATGTGGATGAACGGGCTTGCGGATGTCGGCGCGCTGGGCGGCAGTGCGACAGGCGTGCCAAACTACTTTGTCACTGATGGGATCATCCGAGGTGTGATATCGGCCGCCGGGGAACAGCCACAGCTTCGGTTTGCGCCCGAGGCGCCAATAATGCTGGCGCAGTTCCTCATAGAGATTGGGACTGAGCGGGACCTCGCGGTCCTTGCCGCCCTTGCCCTCGCGAATGTGAATGCGCATCATTGACCTGTCGATGTCTTCTAATTGGAGATTGACGATCTCGGCGCGTCGTGCGCCAGTGCCATATGCCGTCATGAGCAGTGTGCGGTGGAATGGGGTGTCGGCCCCGGCGATCAGACGGGAGACTTCTTCCACGCTGAGGATCAGAGGCAGGCCGCTTTCTCTCTTGGGATATGGCGTGTCTTCCACACTCCAACCCTTGCGAAAGGTCTTGACGTAAAAGAAGCGCAGAGCCGCGACCTGCTGGGACACGCTGCTGCTGCTCAGTTGGCGGGCTTCAAACAAATAGGCGGCGTATGCGCGGATGTGTTCGGGGCCCAGTTGATCTGGCGGACGGTTGAAGTATCGTGCAAATTCCTTCACGCTCCGCAGGTAGGCGCGCGCGGTTCCCTCGGAATAGTTCCGGCGCACCAGTTCATCGGTCATCTTCTGGCGTAATGGGGTCACAAGTAGCTCCTTGTGACGCGACCATATCGCGAATCACGAACGAGTGCCCGTTTCGTGCTTACGCGTAGCGTCTGCCCTGAGGCTTAGTTCAAACGGGCTTACCGGAATCTGGCCTACACACGGCATTGGGACGAGTGGACCGGTCCAGTGTTCGGGTCCGTTATGATATGTTATCGGAACCTATTCCGGCTTGGCGCGGCCTTCGACCGGCGACCCTTCAGGCGAGGT
>DASWAK010000242.1:0-6926 GCA_036391175.1 Pseudolabrys sp. | reverse complement strand
AAAATGTCTCCAATGCTCACACTGTCGTATCCAGCAAACCCGCCGCTGCCGGCTTCGAATGTCAGCTCTGCCTGCTGCGACGTATTACAAATAATGCCGAATGTGATTGTGAAAGCGGGTTCCACCGGCGTTGCGTATACGCGTCATTTCAGGCAAATAGCCGGGCCACGCCGACCAGCTGGCGGCCATCGATCCGAAAATCGAAAGTCCGAAACGTACTGTATGAATACCCGCAAATTCTTCTTCTCCGCCGCACACTTCGCGCTGCTTGGCGCCTGCGCGCTGGCACTCGCCGCCTGCGCAACCGACGGCACCGGCCCGACGGCGGCAGATGCGCCCAAGGCGGAAATTGCCACCGCGCCCAAGGCGGAAACGCCCAGGATCCAGGCGGCCCAGCCGTCCGAGCCTGTCCGGGACACTGAGCCTATGACGCGTTCGCGCGCCGCGCGGGAATGCTGGATGAGGACCGAAAAGGGCAACGCCCGCGAGGATCTCGACAAGCGCGCCGACCTCGTGAACAAATGCATCGAAGAGAAAATGAAGGCGGCAAGTACGCCGACTGCAAAAACCTAGAGGTTATCCTGAGCCTTGCCGCCATCCCCTTGCGCCAGCCGGCGCGGTGGTTAGCATTCGGCATCTCCAGACCTCTTCAGGAGGACGTGATGGCAAAAGGTCAGATGCGAGCCGCCAAGGAAAAGAAAAAGCCGAAAGCCGACAAGGACAAACCCAAGCAACTCTCCGCCTATAAGCTGGCGCAGATGCAAGGTTCGTCCAGCAGCCCCTACAGCAACCCGCCCGGCAAGAAGTCCTGACACTCAGCGACGGTTTGTAACAGGGCCCATAGTCGACTCAACCGGCAGCTCGTTGGCCTGTTTGGCCATTTCCAGGCAGGTCAGCAATTCGACGTAGCTCGGCGCTTGGTCGAGTGCCGCAAAGCCCGCGCACTGAGCCCGCTGCGCACCGCTGTATTGGGTCCAGTCCTGTTCGAGCTTGGTACGCGCATCGCTTTCGTCGCGCTGGCACGCCGACGCGCCGTGCCCCGGCAAGACTGAGGCCGCGGCGGCAGGCCGGCAGGTCCGCTCGACGCTGAATTTCGGCACTGTGTCCGCAGCCAGAATGTGCGACGCGGTCAAGATGATCGGCAATAGCGGCATGGTCGTGCTCCCATACGCCGTCTCCCCGAGGCTGAAGGATAATTCGCGAGGCAAGTCCCGGTTTCACATCACCTTGAACCTTTTGTTGTCGGCCTGATCGTGCTTGCCACATTCGCGCTGGCGCCGGAGTCGCGGCCATGTGGCGCGAATCAAAGTCTCGGTGCTTCAGCCGGACCGGAAATTTGTACCGCCACCCGGCTTTATATCCTCGAAGTGGTAAAGGCGCGCGCGGTCACTGCAAAGTGCCGCCGAACGCGAACGCAATCTCGGCCGTCTGGACGCCGACGTGGAGCACGTCAACGAGGCGATCGCCGCACGCTTTAGCTGACTGAAAACGATCCAACTTGTTCCACAGCTTCGCCAAAGTTCCATGGCATAGCGCAACCATGCTTAACCGGTTCGCGCTCAACATCGCGCGACCAGGACAGAACGACCGCAAAGCATCCGGGGGAGAATTGGAATGCGGGCAAGCGCTCAATACGCATGGTTGATGATCGGCGCGCTTACGCTCGCCGCTCTGCCGTCGTTCGCGCAGGAGCCGACAAGCAACGCTGCGCTCAGCCCCGAGACACCTCTAACACCCGAAGAAAGTACAATGCTCAGCAATGCGCTGATCTTCGATCCGGCAGCGCTCGCAATTCCGCCGAAGAAGCCCCTGCGGCTGCCCGGCTTGTCCGATGGCAAAGGCTTCGAAGTTAAGCGTACGGAGAAACCGGACGGCTCAGCCACCGTCGTTGTGAAGCAGCCGTTGCAAACCGAGTGGGACAACTCGGTCGGCGCAGATCTCAAGCCGGCGACCGGCAGCGCTTATGATCGTCCGCTACCGTCGACCCGCGACAGCGCTGCCGGTGGCGCCGCCTGGGCGTCAGTCGGCGTGCCAAATGTGGCCAGCGTAGACGCGCGCATCGATCCCTCCAATGAACAGGGCAAAGTCGGCACCACGCTCAAGCAGTCGATTCCGTTTGGCAGTCGATTTGCGGTGACCTTGCAGGACACTTATTCAGTGACCGAAACACTCGGCCAGCCGTCCGCCGGACCCAACGATTTGCCGGTGGTGGCGCTGCCTCCTGCTCCGGCTGCGTGGACGCCGCAGATGTTCGGCAATGAAAGGGCGGTCAAGTTCAACATCCTGCCGACCGGCACTACGCTCGGCGCAGGGGTCACGACCGCCAGCAATGACCCGGTTACCCACAACACCTTAAGCGCTGAGCAAAAGCTCTACGGTCCACTCCAGGTAACCACCGCGGTGACCGATTTCGGCCAGGCCACTAGCAACAAGAGCATCACCGCCGGCTTCAAAGTGCATTGGTAGGCCCTCCACGGATACCGCGAACCGGTTTTCATAAAAGTCGTGCATAACCGAGCACCGGCCACCATTTGCCGGATAGTTCCACTATGCCGCCCCCGCCCCGCCCCACGGCCGCCCAACTCGCATGCAGCAATTGCCCTGCAACTGAGGATCATCCGCGCAAAAATTTGCGCTTCTGTAGGAGTTGACCATGACGGCCATCAGACCCGAGCGGCTTGGTGCGGACAGGGCAGTTCCGGAAAAAACCGGTCCGGAGGCATTTGCTCCGAGCCGGAGATCACCGGAAAAGCTGAACGATGTCGACCAAGCGGCGGCGACCGCTTTCGAGGGCGAGATCCGCGAATTCGTCCGGCGCGACGTCGCGTTTCTGCGCCGGCAACGGCCAGACGTGGAACAGCCGGCATCTGAACCGGTCGCCAACAATCTAAATGTGCTGATCCGCCGAGTTTCCGGCGCATCGATGGAAGAAATCGACCGGGTCATCGTCGAATTGCAGGGCGTACGCGACATGCTTCGCAACGAAGGCGAACGCGTCAGCCGAGAAATCGCTGGCTATGCGAGCTTGAGCCACGCGGCAATGATTGCAATGAAGGTGATCGGCGACAGCCTCATGCAATGGAAAAATGCGCCGAACAGTTCCGGCCAGCGCCCTACCGACTGACTAAATTCCTTCGCACAAAGCGCCATCGCCGAGATCGCCGGCGATGGCATCTTTGTCTAGGACGTGATTTCCCCAACTACTGTGCGTGTTGCCGGCTCGACCAACAGAACTTTGCCCTTGGCCTTCACGTAATAAAGCCGCGTAACACCATCGATACTGCGGACGCTCTCAGGCAGCTGATGCATGCCATTGAGCGCCTGATTTGGTGACAATTCGCTCGCCGGTTTGAGCGCATCGGCGCCGGCGACTGGCTGCGAGTTGTCCGCCATCACAGCATCATAGATCTGTGTGCGTTGCTGATCGCTGAGCGGCAGCGGCAGTGCCATGATTGGCGTGCGATCGAGGATGTCGTTGCGTTTGGAGAATTTCGCGGGGTTGGTTTCGCCGACGGAGCCAATTGGTCCGGAGGGTGGTGGTTCGCCCGTGGCTGTGCCGATTGTTCCCGATGTGCCATGTGCGTCCGTCTTCGACGCGTTGGAATCGGGCGCGCTGCCGGTTGTCGTGAGGTCTTGCGGACCACCGGCGGCGTTGGCCGAGAGGCGGGGCGGTTGCAAAGCCTTGAGGGCAGCAGATGAATTTTATGGATCACGCACCAATCGAGCCAGCCAGGCCCGTGGATTCCCGAGATAATCGAGCGGGCTTTTACTCACCTTCGGCGATAGTTTGGTCCGGTAACCGATGCAGTGGTCTGTCCAAGGCTAGCGTGTCGCCGCCCAGAGTACCCGGTTGCGCGTTCGAGCCACCCCACCACCAAACTCGACCCGCTCCGTCGGGTTCTTTTCCGCACAAGCGCGCAAAAACCGCGCCTGTCCGGACGGCGGCTGTCAGATGCGCTAGCAGTCACTTAGTTGGCGGCGGCCACTTTGGTCTTGGTGGCCTTGCGCGGCAGCGGATAGTCGGCGCTTTCATAAAGCTGCCGGATGCCGTTGCCATCGAAGCGCTTCTCTTCTACCTCAAGGTACGCGCCCAGAAGCAACTCGGGCGGCAATTCCTCAATAGCGAAACGGATCGCCTCCGCAGCGGTCGGAAAGCGCTTGTAGCCGATCGGACGGCGCGACTTGCGGCTCCGGCTAGGAAACAGTTCGGACGGGGCACGGTAGTTGATCATCGACATAATCAAAGGCTCCTTGAGTACTAATATGGCCCTTGCGACGCCGAAAATCCAGCGCCCAGCGGCCCGCGCATATCAGTCTGGCTGGCCTCAAGGTAAACGTTAGAATACTTAAAAGCGTGGCCCGGCGCACAGCGCCGGGCCAAATCTCGGCCAGTGGGACCTGTTAATCGGCCACTTCGTCCACGACCTCACTGGTTGCCGGATCAATCAACACAACGCGGTCATTTACCACCATGTACTTGTAAGCCCTGATTTCCGGTACTTCGACCGCAACTTCTTGCGGCACTGAGTAGAGCTGTACGCTTTCCCGCATGCGAGTACCGACGCGATATTCGACCGTCGGCCGCGCAGGCGTCACGCGCTCGCGCATGATTGTGCGGTAAATCGTGCGCCGCTGAACGGGCGTGAGTTGCAGAGGTTCGGTGGTCACTACGGTCCGCGATTCCACCGGCTCGCGGGTTATGACAGTGGTTTGCGCGCTTGCCGCGCTCGCGCCGCCAATGAGCGCGATCAGGATCACAGCGTGGCGAAAATGTGTCATGAGTTCCTCCTCTTCGGTCCAGCAAAGTGAACGCCGGGTTGCACGGAGGGGTTCCTCTGGTAATCGGACGGCATTTCACGAATTCCATCACTGTATGTGCGGTGGTTCGCTGATCAGTTTCAATTTTGCCCGCAACGCATCGATGCGCTGCGACGCCTCCGCTCGCGTTAAATTCGGCCGGAAGGCATCGGGTTCGTAAGCGTCGAAAGCAAGCTTCCGAAGTAGCGCCGCCTGTTCGGCGGTCATAGTTTCAGGCGAATTTGATTTCTTCGGCAAGGTCAAAACACCAGAGCGCTGACAATCATAACGGCCGCGCCATCAGGACCGGACGCAACACGAGCGTTATTGGGAGCGTCACCAGCACCACCGCAGCGACGACAATCAGCGCCGTCGGCACGCCGACCGCGTCGCCGAGCAAGCCATAGATCGCGGGTGAGACTGCACCGGCGCCGATCGTGCCCGTATAAAAAATGCTGAAGGCGCGCTGGCGCCAGACCGGTTCGACCAAATCAGGCACCGACCCGTACAGCACCGAGGACGTGCCATTAAGCGCAACGCCGACCACCGGTAGCAGCACCAACACGGCTTCAAGCGGCAGCGGCAAGATCGCGACGATGCCGAGCGCAGTCACCGTCTCGGTCAGCCATACGGTCGCCACGGCGCCAACGCGTGCGCCGATGAACGCACAGACCAGTTTGCCCGCAGCCCCGCCAGCGAAAACCAGCGTGAGAGCCAGCCCGACGGTTTGCAGACTTGCGCCTTTCGCGGTGAGCACGAAAGGCAGGAACGTCAGGAAGGCTATTCGCGTGGCGCTATCGATAACGCCAACCGACAGCAGTAACGGGAAGCCATAAGCCCGCACATCGCCACTTGAGCGTGCCGCGCTATTGCTCTTGCGCGGCGCGGCCGCCTCATCACGGAAACGAGGCATCGCCATAAAAATTGCCAGCGCGGCGACCGCGCCGAGAGAGCCGAGCAGCATCAGCGCGTGGCGCCATGGCAGCACTATGAACAACAGTGCAGCCGCTGCTGGCAGCGTCATTTTTCCGATATCGCCAGCAAAATTATAGGTACCGAGCGCCTTCAGCGACCGGGTGCCCGCGAATGCATGGGCAATAAGCGACGACGCCAGCGGATGTTGGGTGCTGGCGCCGAGGCCGCCGACGAACAACGCCGCTACCAGAAACATCACGCCATTGCTGAAGCCTGCCAGGAAATAGCCGAGGCCGGCGAGCGCGGTGCCGAGCGCGAGCACCGTCGCTACACCCAAGCGTTCGGCGAGAAAGCCTGCCGGAATCTGGAAGCCGGCCAACGTGCCGGAAAAGACCGTCTTCATGAGGCCAAGCGCGGCGAAGCCGAGACCGAACTCGCTCTGCCAGATCGGCAGCATGACGTAGACCAGGTCGGTATAGCCGTCGTGCAAAGCATGCGCGCCGCAGGCGACGCCGAGCGCACGCCGTTCTGCATCCTTGAGTTGAGACGCAGTGATTTCGCTCGCCTGATCGGCCGGGATTGTCATGCCACTATTTCGTAACGTCCCTATTACCGATGCGTCAACCTACCGGCCAACGGTGCTCAATGCTGGCTGAGGATCGCCGGGAAAGCTGGTTCTGCGTCCTTGAGCGCGGCTTTAAAGTTAGCCGACAGCATGAAAGTGACCACGAACTGGTGGCCATCCTTTTCATCATCCGAAGTGACGGCTGCATCTTGGCTGGCGCTTTTCTAAATCGAGGCCCTTGGGCAACAGCACTTGCACCTTGAAGTAACCACCCGCTTCCTTATCCTCGATTCAAGCGTCCGGAATGGTAATCGACGCGCGGAATGACGCGCATAGCATGCCGCATGAATTCTTCGACTTCAGCCTTTGTCGGCGCGGCGGCCAGAAGACCCAGCAAAATCAGCGCCCACAAAAGCGGTGAGCAGCACCAAACAGCGGCATAGGACACTCTACATGTGGATGTTCGTGAAGATAGTCGCGTCGGCGGCCGATCCGTTCAACCACTCAAGTCGCAAACCTGAAATGCATGACGTCGCCGTCGGCCACGACATAGTCCTTGCCTTCCAGCCGCATCTTGCCGGTCTCGCGCGCGCCGACTTCGCCGCCACAGGCGATGTAGTCGTCATAGGAAATAGTTTCGGACCGGATG
>DASWAK010000241.1:0-2086 GCA_036391175.1 Pseudolabrys sp. | reverse complement strand
CATCCGGTAGCACCACGTTCCCCGTGGCAGAACGGTCACGTCGAGCGGCTCATCGGCTCGATCCGGCGCGAATCCCTCGATCACTTGATCGTCTTCGGCGAGACGCACCTGCACCGCATTCTCAAGACCTACGCTGGCTATTACAACGCGGTCCGGACCCATCTGTCCTTGGAAAAGGATGCTCCAAAGTTCCGGCGGCGGCAGATGCGCGGCCGCATCGCAGCGATCCCGATCCTCGGTGGGCTCCATCATCAGTATGTCCGGGTTTAGGTTTTGACTAATCACAGGTAGTAAACTCTGTTCCGAGATCCCCAGTCCGCGGCACACCTCGCTCACCCGTTTGCCTTGCGCCAACTCCACTTCAGCCTGCCGCAACAGGCCAATGATCTTCTCTGGCGTGAATCGTTGTCCCTTCATTCCTGACCTCCTTCAGACACCAACGGCGCTGATCTGACATGGCGAAAGTGGTCCAGCGGCAGGATTAGTTGGACGGCGCATTTCCCCTTAGGCTAGGAGGAGATGAGTCATGAAGAGGAAGCGTTTTTCGGTTGAGCAGATCGTCGCGGTGGTGAAGCAGGCCGAACTGGGGCTGCCGGTGGCGGACCTGATCCGGCAAGTCGGCATCTCGGAACAAACCTTCTATCGCTGGAAGAAGGAGTATGCCGGCCTCGAGCCGGCGCAGGCACGCGAACTCAAGCAGCTGGCCGAGGAGAATGGGCGACTGAAGAAGCTGGTGGCGGAGTTAAGCCTGGACAAGGCGGTCTTGCAGGATGTCCTAGCAAAAAAATTCCCCGGCCAGCGCTCATGAAAGACGTTGTAGTCTATGTGACGGCGTGTCATGGCTACAGCGAGCGCCGGGCCTGTGCGCTGACACGCCAGCCGCGCTCGACCCAGCGCAAACCGAGCCGGCGTAATCCGCACACGGCCATCCGCCTGCGGATGCACGAAATTGCCCAGGTACGGGTGCGCTATGGTTATCGACGGTTTCACGTCTTGCTCAAACGGGAGGGCTGGAGCGTGGGGCGCAACCTGGTTTATCGGCTCTACCGCGAGGAGGGTCTGGTGCTACGCCGCCGGCGCCCGCGCCGCCGCAAGACGGCGGTCAATCGCGAGGCGCGTTACCGCGCCACGCGAATCAATGACGTGTGGAGTGTGGATTTCGTCCACGACCAACTGAGTAACGGCCAGAGCTTCCGAGCCTTGACGGTGATCGACGTATACAGCCGCGAGGCCTTGGCCATCGAGGTAGGCCAGCACTTGCGTGGCGAACACGTGGTCGCGGTGCTTAATCGACTGGTGCAGAAACACGGCGCGCCGCGTTGCCTGTTCGCCGATAACGGCGCGGAGTTTACCGGCCAATTAATGGACCTGTGGGCTTATCATCATGGCGTGCGTATCGACTTCTCGCGGCGCGGCAAGCCGACCGACAACGCCTTTATCGAAACCTTCAACGGGACCCTGCGGGACGAATGCCTGAACCTGCACTGGTTCGACGATCTTGCCCAAGCTGCCGCGCTGATCGAAGCCTGGCGTCGCGATTATAACGAGAGTCGTCCTCACACGGCTCTCAACAACCTCTCGCCCGCGGAATATGCTTCGCGCAGCGGGACTAGGAGCGATATCACGGGATTAACCGCCGTCCAAAACTAACCTTGAACTTGGACCACCTTTCCCAAGCAGTTCACCATCGCCTAACTCTCTCTGAGAAGTTGGCCCACTAACCGGGGTCAGGTCACTAGCCTGCGGCATCCAGCGAGGTGGGAAGCACCCCGCTAGCAGGTCGCGAGCCGCACGCCAGTTCACCTTCGTCTCACCGAATCAGCGCCTCGGGCTTGTGCGTTGCTAGGTTTGCATCACTGAAGATGGCAACTGGGATGGAACAAAGGTGGTTCCGTTCCAGATCCAAGACATCATTTCTGCCAGCGCCGATGCCATTATCGTCGCCGGCGGATATAGCAGACGCAGCTCATCGCCCAGCCGCGTCTGGCCGCGCAGCAAGCCGGTCTGATTGACCAGCCGTGGCAACGAACCCTGCGAGATCAAGGAAGCAGGCGCCTGGAATGGTTGAGAGGGATACCATCCCGCG
>DASWAK010000240.1:0-4842 GCA_036391175.1 Pseudolabrys sp. | reverse complement strand
GACGAACTCCTCTCAGGCAAAAACGCACATCCGGGCCTGCCCGCGCTCGCTGACCGGGACCGCGCCTTGACGCGCCGGCTCGCTGCGACGGTGTTGAGACGCCTCGGCACGCTGCGTCACTTGGTTGGTGGGTTTCTTGAAAAGGGATTTCCCTCCGACGCGCCGCGTGCCGAAACGATCCTGTTGCTCGGCGCGGCACAAATTCTCTGGCTCGAAGTTCCTGACCACGCCGCCGTTGACTTGTCGGTGCGGCTTGCGCAAGCGGACCGACGCGCTGGACGTTACGCCGGCCTTGTCAACGCTGTATTGCGTCGCGTTGCGCAAAATGGCGCGGCGCCGGCCGATGATGTTTCACGTGACACGCCGGAATGGCTGCTCCAGCGTTGGAGCAAAACCTATGGCGCTAATACTGCGCGCGCAATTGCTGCTGCCAATGGTCACGAGCCCGCGCTTGATCTCACGGTAAAGCGAGACGCTGAATCCTGGGCTGAGCGGCTGCGCGGTCGCATGCTGCCCACCGGCACTGTACGCACACTGGCCCATGGCGCGATCTCATTGCTGCCAGGATTTTCCGAAGGCGCGTGGTGGGTGCAGGACGCAGCGGCCGCCCTGCCTGTGCACCTCTTCAGGGACGTACGCGAGCTGACTATTGCCGACCTCTGCGCAGCGCCTGGCGGCAAAACCGCACAACTCGCGTTTGCCGGCGCCCGTGTTACTGCCGTCGATCGTTCACCCGCGCGGATCAACCGGCTGCGCGAAAATCTTACGCGCCTTTCTCTTAGTGCCGAAACTGTCGCGGCCGACGCACTGGAATGGGAAGCCGAACCTTTTGACGCGGTGTTGCTCGATGCGCCCTGCTCATCCACCGGCACAATCCGCCGTCATCCTGACGTGCCTTGGCTCAAGAGCGAGGCTGATCTCTCGGTGCTCACATCGTTGCAGCAGCGGCTGCTCGACCGTGCGGTAGAATTGCTGAAGCCGGGCGCAACACTCATATATTGTGTCTGCTCGCTGGAGCCTGAGGAGGGCGAGAGCCAGATCAAGGCTTTGCTCGCGCGTGATACTCGTATTGATCGCAATCCGATCACGGAGCGGAACGTCTTCGGCCTCAAAGAGTTTGTCACCATCGACGGCGACCTGCGGACGCTGCCGCTACACCTGCCCGATCCCGACCCACGCTGGGGTGGGCTCGACGGCTTTTATGCTGCTCGCCTCACGCGAAAACCCGCCTAGTCCACGGTTCGGACTGGCATATTGGCCCTTTGTCGACCCTTCGCTATCGTGTGGCCCGCGCGTGCAGACGGGGACGCGCAGCAGGGGGCGAGCGCTTTGATCATGCGGGTTTCGGTGGCGGAGCGAGCCAGGCTCTCCGTGCTCATCGGGCGCCGCGCATTTCGTAGCCTTATAGGCCGCATCAACGCGCATCCGCTGTTTCGTTGGCGATTTGCCTCAACGAAGACAGACCGGCTGGTGATCGCCCCGCAAGACTTGCGCACCGCCGACGCTACTCGCGCCAGTGAAATCTATGCCGGCCGCTTTGCCTTTGCTGGTAAAGTCGTCATCTGCGACCGCCGATCGCCTTTTGAGATGACGCCGCCATCGGATGAATGGGCTACTACGCTGCTCGGCTTCGTCTGGCTGCGGCACTTACGCGCCGCCGACTCCGCCATCACCCGTGCCAATGCTCGTTCGCTAATCGACGAGTGGATCAATTTTCAAGGTGGCTGGCATTCCATCGGCTGGCGTTCCGATATTCTCTCGCGCCGCGTGATCTGCTGGCTCAGCCAGGCACCATTCGTATTGCAGGATGCCGACGCACGCTTCTATCGCCGCTTTATTCGCAGCCTGTCGCGGCAAGTGCGCTATCTGCGTTACACGCTAAACGAATCGCGCGACGGCTTGCCACGCCTGCAGGCAGTGATCGCGCTTACCTATGCAACGCTTTGCATGCAGGGGCAGTCCCGATATCTGCGCGCCAACGCAGGCCGCCTGATCGATGAATTGCATAAACAGGTCTTGCCCGACGGCGGACATGTTAGCCGCAATCCGGGAGCGCTGATCGAACTGCTGGCCGATTTGCTGCCGCTACGGCAATTATTTTCTGCGCGGCAATTACCGTCCCCTCAAGCGCTCAACAATGCAATTGACCGCATCATGCCGATGTTGCGTTTTTTCAGGCACGGCGATGGAAATTTCGCGCAATTTAACGGCATGGGGCCGACGCCCGTCGATCTGCTTGCGACTGTCCTCGCCTATGACGATGCGCGCGGCACACCGGTGTCGAATGCTCCGCACTCCGGCTATCAACGCATTGACGCGGGGCAGACCGCGTTCTTGATGGATACCGGCCGACCCCCACCTGTGGTTTTGAGCCAGGAAGCGCATGCAGGCTGCTTGTCATTTGAGCTTTCTTGGAAACAGCACAGGTTGGTAATCAATTGCGGATTGCCCGCCGTGAATAAAGAGAATTGGCGACAGGTCGCACGCGCGACGCCCGCACACTCAACTGTCACGATCAATGACCGCTCATCGTGTCGCTTCCTCGAAGCCACCGCGGTTCGGCGGCTGCTTGGCGGCATACCGATCATTTCCGGCCCACGTGATGTGCGCATCGAGAGAGAGTCCGGCAGCGTGACGTTACGCGCCTCACATGACGGCTACGCCAGTGACTGCGGCGTGATCCATACGCGTTCCATCCGGCTAAGCCCCGATGGCCGCACACTCGATGGCGAGGATAGCTTTACACCGGTGGGCGGCAACGCATTTCCAGCCAATGCCGGTGATGAATTCGCCATCCGCTTTCACTTGCACCCCGCGATCAAGGCCAGCCGTCTGGCCGACGGCCGCGGCGTGATCTTGTTGCTCCAAGACCGCGAACTGTGGACCTTTGCGACCCTAGCTGATGGGGTAGAACTCGAGGAAAGTGTATTTCTGGCCGGCTCGGACGGCCCGCGTCGTACCGTGCAAATTGTGATTTATGGGCGTGTGGGTCAGCAGGCGGCAGCGCGCTGGAGTTTCCATCACACACCACCAGCAGCGCCAGGCTCCCGACCGGACCGGATGCATGAGCCAGAATTGCCGCTTTGAGCCTCGCGCCCTGGACGCGGTACAGCACGAGGCGATAGCGGAGTGATGCACGGCCGGGGTCCAGTCTAGAGAGAGGGCGTTCGGTCCCGGGTCTGTTCGGGACACGTCAGCCCTGTGGATGCCGAATGGCCCAATACACTTTCGCCCGTTTCATGTGCTAGCTCGTGCGTCATGAGCAGCCACCCGCGTCGCATCACCCGTGCCCTGCTATCCGTGTCCGACAAGGCCGGGCTGGTCGCCTTCGCTACTGAGCTTGCCGGTTACGGCGTTGAGCTCGTCTCCACCGGCGGTACCGCCAAGGCACTAAATGAGGCCGGTCTCACGGTGATTGATGTCGCCGAACTCACCGGTTCTCCCGAGATGATGGACGGCCGCGTCAAGACGCTACATCCGAAGGTGCACGGCGGACTGCTGGCGGTCCGTGGCAACAAAGATCATGTCGCGGCGATGGAAAAACACCGCATCAAGCCGATCGATTTGCTGGTGGTGAATCTCTATCCGTTCGAGGCCAAGGTTGCGAAAGGTGCCTCGTTCGACGACTGCATTGAAAACATCGACATTGGCGGTCCGGCGATGATCCGCGCCGGCGCCAAGAACCACGCCGATGTGACCGTCGTCGTCGAACCTACCGACTACGAAAAAGTGCTTGGTGAAATGGCTCAGCACGGGGGCATGGTGTCTCTCGAGCTGCGGCAAAAACTGGCGGCAAAGGCTTATGCGCGCACTGCCGCCTATGACGCGGCGATCTCAAACTGGTTCGCAGAGGCGCTGCATGACCAAACGCCGGAATATCGCGCCTTCGGTGGCAAATTGGTGGAAGCCTTGCGTTATGGCGAGAACCCTCACCAAACCGCTGCGTTCTACCGCTCGCCCGGAGACCGCTTCGGCGTTGCCACCGCGCGACAGCTGCAAGGAAAGCAGCTGTCCTACAACAATATTAATGATACCGACGCCGCTTACGAATGCGTTGCCGAGTTTGATCCGCGCCACTCCGCTGCTTGCGTGATCGTCAAACATGCCAATCCTTGCGGTGTCGCCGAGGCAGCCACTCTCCTTGATGCCTATCGCAAGGCGTTTGCTTGCGATTCTACTTCGGCGTTCGGTGGTGTTGTCGCGCTCAATCGTAAACTCGATGCAGGCGCGGCGAAGGCAATCACCGAGATTTTCACCGAAGTCATCATCGCGCCCGAAGCGACCGAAGAAGCAATCAAGGTCATAGCGGCAAAGAAGAACCTCCGGTTGCTCGTCGCCGGCGGCCTGCCCGATTCACGAGCAACCGGTCTGACTGTGAAATCCGTAGCCGGCGGGCTGTTGGTGCAGTCGCGCGACAACGCGGTGGTGGACGAGATGCAACTTAAGACCGTCACCAAGCGTGCGCCGAGCGAGGCCGAACTTGCCGACCTGCGTTTCGCTTTCCGCGTGGCGAAGCATGTGAAATCGAACACGATTATCTATGCGAAAGATCTTGCCACCGTCGGAATCGGCGCTGGGCAGATGAGCCGCGTCGATGCCGCGCGCATTGCGGCACGGAAGGCTGAAGATGCGGCGAAGGAAATGAAACTGCCAGCTCCGCTGACCAAAGGTTCAGTGGTTGCTTCTGATGCCTTCTTCCCGTTCCCCGATGGGCTCTTGGTGGCGATCGAAGCCGGCGCGACCGCGGTGATCCAGCCTGGAGGATCGGTCAACGATCAGAAGGTGATTGACGCCGCCGACGCGCACAATATCGCGATGGTGTTCACCGGCGTAAGGCATTTC
>DASWAK010000239.1:0-3644 GCA_036391175.1 Pseudolabrys sp. | reverse complement strand
CAAGTAACACCAAACTGCACGTCCGTCTCGAGCTTTTCATCGTCGTTGACATAAACTTGCGAGATCAGCGTTTTGAAACCTTCCTTGAAGATCAGGAAGTGCAAATGAGCCGGGCGGTAATTGTGCCGCCCGGTGGCGCGTACGAGGTCACCGACTGGCCCATCAATCGGAATCGGATAACCGGCCGGTTTGACGCTGCGGAAGCTGAAATGGCCCTGCGCGTCGGTCATGAATTTGCCGCGCAGATTCATCGGTGCCTGCTTAGGATCCTGTTGCTCGTAAAAGCCCTCCGGCGAGGAGTGCCAGACATCGACCTCGGCGCCGGCGATCGGCTTCCCATTCTGGTCTTTGACCCAGCAATTGACGAAAAGTGCCGGCCCAGGCGTCGGCGACCGCACGATCGAGGCGCCGCTTTCGGTCCGCGGTGAATTCATACGCCAGAATGGCCCAAGCAAATTGGCAGTGGTCTCCGTCTGCCCCTTGTTACCATTGTTGAGAAGGCAGATCAGCGTGGAGAAGCCAAGCGAGCCCGACATCAGCACCACTTCGTTGTGCTTGTCGTCGGTCATCTGTCCAAGCTCGGCGATATACTGCACGGCTTTCTCGAACTCCTCCTCCGTGAGATGAACATCGCGTGCAAATGCATGCAGATGCTTCACAAGTGATATGAGGATTTCCCGTAAACGCGGAGGTTGCGTGTTTTTGAAGGCTTCCGTCACCGCCTTGGTGACGTCTTCCTGCCGCTGAATGATCATCATCGCTTCCGTCTATTGACCCGCTGACTCGTGGAAAAACTCATATATCTTTCGCGCAGTCTCCGCATTAATTCCAGGAACCTGGGCAAGATCAGGCAAACTCGCCCGCTCAATCGCTTTCACAGTGCCAAAATGGCGCAGCAAGGCCCGCTTGCGGGTCGGGCCAATCCCTGGAATCTCCTGCAGTCCGGCCTCGCGAATGTCCTTCTTGCGGCGTACGCGATGAGAGCCGACGGCAAAGCGGTGGGCCTCATCACGCAGCCGCTCGATGAAGTAGAGCAAGGGGTCGCGCGGCGGTAGCTTGAATGAATCTCGGCCCGCCATAAAGAAAGTCTCTCGCCCGGCATCGCGATCGGGCCCCTTGGCGATGGCGACAAGTGGCACATCGGTAACGCCAAGCGAGCTCAGCGTCTCCTGCGCAGCTTTAAGCTGACCTTGCCCACCATCAATCAGCACCAAGTCCGGCCAAGGCTGATCTTCATCGTCGCCTTTCAAGACGGCGGTGAGAATACCGCCCACCGTATCGCGGGGGTTTTCCTTCAGCAGCCGTTTGAACCGGCGCTGTAAAACTTCACGCATCATCCCGTAATCATCGCCGGGAGCAAGCTCGGCCGAACGGATGTTGAACTTGCGGTATTGGTTTTTGCGGAAGCCCCCCGCGCCAGCGACGATCATGGCGCCGACTGGGTTACTGCCCCCGATGTGACTATTGTCATAGACTTCGATGCGGCGCGGCGTACGCGGTAGCGAGAAGGTATCGGTCAAGGCGGCAAGCAACTTCTGCTGCGAGGACGTATCGGCAAGTTTCCGCGCCAGCGCCTCGCGCGCATTGGCCAACGCGTGCTGTACCAGCTCCTTACGTTCACCCCGCTGTGGCATTGAAACTTCCACCTTACGCTCGCTCTTGGTCGTCAGCGCTTTCGCGAGCAACCCGCGTTCATCGAACTCGTGCGAAACGAGGATGCAACGCGGTGGCGGCTTGTCGTCATAGAATTGCGCCAGGAACGCGCCGAGCACCTCGCCGGGACCGAAGGCGCGGTCGGCTTTGGGAAAGTAGGCGCGATTGCCCCAGTTCTGTCCGGTGCGGAAGAAGAAGACTTCCACGCACGAATAGCCGCCGGCCTGATGCACCGCGAAAACGTCTGCCTCCTCGATCGTGCGTGGATTGATGCCTTGATGCGACTGAACTGCTGACAGAGCCGACAGGCGGTCGCGATAGATCGCGGCGCGTTCAAAATCGAGCGCAGCCGACGCCTTGTCCATTTCGTTCGCCAATTGTTTCTGCACCGACTGGCTTCGGCCGGAGAGGAATCCGTTGGCTTCGCGCACAAGCTCGCTGTAGCCGGCGAAGTCGATCTCGCGTGTACAAGGGGCCGAGCAGCGCTTGATCTGATAGAGCAGGCACGGCCGCGTCCGTGCCTCGAAATACGAATCCGAGCACGAGCGCAGTAAGAAGGCGCGCTCCAGAGCATTGATTGTGCGATTGACCGCACCCGCCGAGGCGAACGGCCCATAGTAATGTCCAGGCCGCGTACGAGCCCCACGATGCTTTAGGATTTGCGGCGCCCAATGATCGGATGTGATCAGAATATAGGGGAACGACTTGTCGTCGCGCAGCAGCACATTGAACCGCGGCCGCAAGCGCTTGATCAAATTGGCTTCGAGCAGCAGCGCTTCGGTCTCTGTTTTGGTGGTGACGAATTCAAGTGTCACCGTCGCTGCAATCATGCGCGCAATGCGGCTGTCATGGCCGGTTGGCCGCGCATAGGCGGTCACCCGTTTCCTGATGTTCTTGGCCTTGCCGACATAAAGCACGTCGCCTTGCGCGTCGATCATGCGGTAGACACCGGGAGCAGGCGGCGCCACCTTGGCGAAGCGCATGATCGCCGTGCGACCTGCGGCAAGGGTGCCGATCGGAGCGTTTTCAAACTCCATTTCCGGCAGCGAGGACTCTTCATCCTCCTCGCGCAGCTCGCTTGCCGGATCGATGTCTTTGTTAGTGCCGTTCATATGAAACAAGATAATGCGCGCATGTAAGCGCGCTACTCCACGATCTCGGTATCCGCAGTGCGCCAGGACAGATGCTGCCCCCCGTCGACAGGAAGCGTGACGCCAGTGACGCTTTTTGCCTGCGCCAGATACAGTACTGCGGCCGCAATATCGTCGGGCCGCGGCCCGCGCTGAAGCGGCAAACTCTCTGCTTGTGTGGTGAACTGAATTTCGGTTTGACGCGCGCTCGGCAGAGTCGGCCCTGGCGCCACCGCGTTGACGCGAAGCTTTGGCGCCAACGCCTGCGCCAGCGTGGTGGTGGCCGTATGCAACGCAGTCTTGCTCAAGGTGTAAGAGAAGAAACGCGGGTTTGGCCGAAGCACGCGCTGGTCAAGAATATTGACGATCGAGGCATCCATGCCCACTGGCGCTTGCGCGGCGAAAGCCTGCGAAAGAAACAGCGGCGCCGCAAGATTCACCGCCACAGCACGCTGGAAGCGCGCGTGCGAGAGAGTTTCGATGTCATCGGGCTCGAACTCGCCGGCATTATTGACCAGAAGCGTCAGTTGACCGAAGACTGCCGCCGCGGGAACAAGCCCGCGCACCGCCTCATGGTCGGCGAGGTCGGCAAGCACAACGCCGGCACGTCCGCCTGCTTCTGTAATCGCAGCTGCAAGTCTCTCGGCATCCTCGCGCGAATTGTTTGCGTGCAGGACGACCCCGTAGCCTGCGCGCGCCAGCATGAGCGCGATGGCCGCGCCGATGCGGCGACCAGCGCCGGTGACGAGCGCCGTGCGCGGCGTTTTTTTTGCGATGTCGTCCGCCATCCCAGCAATCCGTATCGGTTGTTTTACTTGTTGGCGCCTCGGGCTGCCACCGCGCCGGTCACGCGCGGCTTTG
>DASWAK010000238.1:0-29369 GCA_036391175.1 Pseudolabrys sp. | reverse complement strand
GCCGATGGTCGACAGGCTCGACATTCGTGCTGAGCATGGAAATCAGGTCGTCGGTCTTCATATGCGCTTCTCCCGACCAATCGAGGCAACCAAGGTCTTCAGTCCCCGATGAACGTTAATCTTCACGGCCGATTCCGACATGCCACACTGGGCCGCCGCTTCGGCCACGCTTAAACCGTCTAGTTTCACGGACTGTATTGCACGCCGCATTTTTTCCGGCAGTTGGCTCATAAGCTTCGTAAGATCATTAGCGCTTTCCGTGCCGACATAATCGTCTTGAGCCATGATTTCTTCGGCGTTCTCAATGGGTACGTCTGCCATCGACGCGCGTGTCTGCCGCAAATGATCGATGAGCTTATAGCGCGCGATCGCATAGACCCAGGGCGTCAGCGCCTCGGCCGGATCGTAGGTGTGACGGTGCGTATGGATCGCCATCAGCGCCTCCTGCATCAGATCCTCCGCCTCCGTGGCACTTCGCCCGATGCGCGCAAGTTTGCCCTTGTAATAGGCACGCAGATTGGCACTTAGCCGGCTAAGGAGAGTACGATACGCAACTGCATCGCCGCCGAGGCCAGCCCTCATCAGCGCTCTGAGCTCGGCCTCGTTCGCGGCCATGGATGTCTTTCTCTACTATTCGTAACCGACCGAACTTTGGTTACAAAAATAGTCGCTGCTCGATTGGATGACCCAGAGAGGCGAATACATCCAGTATCCAATGGCATTTGGCGAGCACATACTTAGCTCCAACAGCAATTGCAGCAAAACTTGTCAGAAAGATGCGTGCCAAAACGGCCTTTCTGGAGAACTTGGCAATTTAACTTCAGCAGCCTCGTTCTAGTTGATCTTTATCAAAACGATTTTACAGGCATTCGACTTGGAGGACGGCATGACGGTACATCGCCACGACATGCACGAGCATAACAATCATCGCCCGCATTCCGGTGGCCAGGCCGGGCACGATCACAGCCAGATGGTGGCGGATTTTAGGAAGCGCTTCTGGATTAGCCTGGTCCTGACAATCCCCGTTCTTGCCCTCTCTCCGATGATCCAGCACGTGCTCGGCGTGGGCGAGGGGTGGCGCTTTGCAGGCGATGCTTACATTCTGACCGCTCTGTCCAGTGTCATCTATTTTTACGGAGGCTGGCCGTTTCTCGACGGGCTGCGGCAGGAAGTCCGCGCCCGCAATCCCGGCATGATGACGCTGATCGGTGTCGCCATCACCGCCGCTTACATTTACAGCGTGGCGACGGTTGTCGGTCTTGCCGGTGATGATTTCTTCTGGGAGCTCGTAACCCTGATCGACATCATGTTGCTCGGTCACTGGATCGAGATGAAGTCGGTCATAGGTGCCGGCGCGGCCCTCGAGAAACTGGCTGCTCTGATGCCAGATACCGCGCATCTTCTGAACAGCGATGGCAGCACGCAGGAAGTTGCCGTCAACACGCTCAAGGGCGGCGAACATCTCCTCGTTAAACCGGGTGAAAAGATTGCGGCCGACGCCGTCATCATCAAAGGCCAGACCTCGGCCAATGAATCGATGCTCACGGGCGAATCGAAACCTGTAGCCAAACAGGAGGGGGACACTGTCATCGGCGGGGCCATTAACGGCGAAGGCGCCATCGTCATCGAGGTCAAGCACACGGGCGCGGACAGTTTTCTGTCCGGCGTCATCAAGTTGGTGCAGGAAGCGCAGGCCAGCAAATCCCGCACGCAGGATATCGCCAATCGTGCGGCTTTCTGGCTGACGGTCATTGCCCTATCGGTCAGCGGCATAACGGTGTTTTCCTGGCTATTGTTCAGCGAACAGACTCTGGCGTTTGCCATCGAGCGGGCGGTTACGGTGCTGGTCATTTCCTGCCCGCACGCCCTCGGCCTGGCCGTGCCACTTGTCGTTGCGGTGTCCACGTCGATTGCCGCTGCCAACGGTCTGTTGATACGTGACCGCACTGCCTTCGAGGAGGCACGCCGGACGCAGGCCATCGTCTTCGATAAAACCGGCACGCTGACCAAAGGCGAATTCGGGATTACGGACGTTCTGGTGCTCGACGAAGCCATGAAGGAAGACGAACTGGTGGCCTATGCTGCCTCGATAGAGCAATACTCCGAACATCCGATTGCCAAAGGTATTGTCAAAAACGCGAAAGACAAATGGGATGTAGAAAATTTCCGGGCCATTCCGGGCAAAGGTGCCGAAGGAACTGTAAAGGGCAAGAACGTTAAGGCCGTCAGCCCCGGATACCTGCGGGAGGGAAAACTCGACGCCACCGATCCGCGAATTGCGGAACTCGGCAGACAGGGCAAGACGGTGATCTTCGTCCTGATTGGCGACGAACTTAAAGGCGCCATTGCACTCGCCGACATCATCCGACCGGAGTCAAAAGAAGCCATTGCCCGCCTGAAAGCGATGGGCATTCGCTGCATCATGCTCACGGGTGACAAGAAGGAAGTTGCCGATTGGGTCGCGAAAGAAATCGGCCTCGACGAAGTCATCGCGGAGGTCCTTCCCGACCAGAAGGTTGCCAAGATCAGGGAGGTGCAAGACCGCGGGCTGATCACAGCAATGACGGGTGACGGCGTAAATGACGCTCCCGCGCTCGCGCAAGCCGATGTCGGTATTGCCATTGGTGCGGGCACGGATGTGGCGATCGAAGCGGCCGATATAATCCTTATCAAAAGCAACCCACATGATGTTGCTGCGATCATAGGTCTTGCCAGAACGACCTACCGCAAAATGATCCAGAATCTGATCTGGGCGACGGGCTACAACGTCGTCGCTATTCCGGCGGCGGCTGGCGTACTGGCCCAGTGGGGCATCGTTCTCGGTCCGGCCGTGGGTGCAGTCCTGATGTCCGCCAGTACGGTGATCTGCGCCGTGAACGCGCGCATGTTGCGACTGAATTGAGGTACGCTGGGCGCCGAGAACGGAACTGTTATGCTTCGGTAGCTTGAGCGATCTGGAGCATGTCCGGTAAGGGGTTTAAATGAAAGATTGGAAAATAGCGGGTGCAAGCGCAATTGCGCTCAGTATTGCTGTTGGCGTGGTCGGACTGGCTGTTTATTCGGGCGCCTATAATATCGCGGCCGACGATCCGCATTCGAGCACAGTATATTGGTTGACTTCAACAATCCGAGCCCGCTCCATCGCAGTGAGGGCCAGTAACATAACAATTCCCGTAGATCTTAGCGACCCTAAGCGTATCGCCGCAGGTGCCGCGGAATATGACGAAATGTGCAGTGGCTGTCATTTGGCGCCAGGTATGGAGAAAACAGAAATCAGCAAAGGCCTCTACCCAAAGGCAGCTGAATTTAGCCGTGCAAACGACCTCACTCCCGCCGAGAAATTTTGGGTGATGAAGCACGGAATTAAGATGACAGGCATGCCGGCCTGGGGTCCCACACACGACGATAATCTGCTTTGGGACATCGTCGCATTTATGCAGAAGTTGCCGACGCTTTCGCCACAGGAATACCAGGCGATCGTGAAGAGTACTGCCGAGGGCCACAATGAGATGATGATGATAAGACACGGGGGTGTAAAAGATTAACCGGCAATACAGCTTGAATCAGCAAGGCGATAGATTCACCGCCCTAGAAACATGGCGTCTTGAAAAGGATTTGCGCTCATCCTGGCTTGGCGGCTAGCCACACTTCAGCTTCGCGGGCGGCATTCTCCAGCGTCATAAACGTCGCGCCTTCTCTGCCGAGTTTGTCCACCAGTTGCTCAAGAGCGAGCATGCGGTAGCCGCGTCCGATCACGTAAGGATGCATGGTATATGTGAGCACGCCCCATTCGACCGTCTTTTTCATGTAAAGGAATTCGTCGAGCCAACTCTGCATAACCGCTCGTGCCGGCTGTAGCCCGGCAAGGATGGTGGTCTCTGTGCGTACGAATTCAAAATGTGGATAGTCATCGAGAGACCAACTGATTGGCATCTCTATGAGCGCGGTTGGCTCTCCGAAGTGAAACGGCTCCCCAACCTTAGCGATGTCTCCCCGTCGCGCTCGATAAGGCGCGTAGTCCGCGCCCATCAGGCTCGAGTCGTACCGGAAGCCGTGGGCTAACAAGAGGTCGATAGTGTATTCGCTAAGGTCCCATGACGGCGAGCGGTATCCACGCGCTTTTCGTCCACTCAAGCGCACGATGGCCTCGTTTGCGCGCACAAGGTCGACTTCCTCCTGTTCGCGGGTTTGTGTTGCGGGCGGGATATGGGCCCAGCTGTGATGCGCCACCTCGTGATCACCCGCGACCACGGCATTGCATTCATTCGGCCAACTCTCGATGGTAAAGCCGGGAATGAACCAGGTCGTTTTGATGCCGCGCGATTTGAGGAAATCGAGAATTCGGCGTGAGGCAGCCGCTCCAAACTCGCCGCGTGACAGAGACGTCGGGGTGGTCATGCCCCGGGCGATAAATCCAGACTGCGTGTCGAAATCGAAGCTGAGGCAAACAATGTGGCGGGGCATGGCATTTCACCGGTGCGGCCTCGCCTTCAGCAGCGGCGTCGGCCACGCATGATAGAAAGGCGGCTAAGGGGGTCAAGGAAGTGGCGGTCAAAGAAATCGGCATCATTGTTAATGGCGCGACTGGGCGCATCGCTTCGACCCAGCATCTAGCGAATGCATTGCTACCGATCCGCGCAGAAGGTGGCCTGACGGCCGGCGCCGATCGTATTGTGCCGCACCTCCTTTTGGTCGGGCGCAATGCCGAGCGGCTCGCCGAAATCACTCGCACCCATGATGTCGACCGCTGGACGACCGATCTCGATAAGGCTCTGGCACAGCCGGGCTTTCCTGTGTTTTTCGATGCGGCAGCAACAAAGCAGCGCGTATCCGCGCTGACCAAGGCGATTGCAGCCGGCAAGCATATCTACAGCGAAAAGCCCGTAGCTCCATCCGTGGCCGAGGGCCTGTCACTATTGCGAGCGGCGCGATCGCGAGGACTCAAGCATGGCGCGGTCGAAGACAAGATTTTCCTGCCCGGCCTGCAAAAACTTGCAGCGCTTGCAAAGCAAGGCTTTTTTGGGCGCATCACCGGCTTTGCACTCGAGTTCGGCTGGTGGGTGTTTGATGGTTCGGAACGGCTCTGTCAGCGACCGAGTTGGAATTACCAGCGGAGCGGTGGCGGCGGTCTGACCTCGGATATGTATCCGCACTGGCGGTACGTTATCGAAGGCCTTCTCGGCCCCATTCATAGGGTGACGACGGCAGCGACAACAATCGTTCCAGAGCGTGTCGATGAGGCCGGTAAGCGATATAGCGTCGATGTCGACGATACGTCAGTCACTTTGGTTGAGCTTACCAACGGTGCTGTGGGGACAATCAGATGCTCCTGGGCGACTCGTGTTCGGCGTGATGATTTATTGACGCTACAAGTTGACGGGACCGGCGGATCTGCTGTTGCCGGATTGCATCGCTGCTGGATGCAAAGTGCATCTGATACGCCAGCCATTCGCCATATCAATCCAACGATCGATGTTGGTGCGGACTATTGCAGCGAATGGAAAGAAGTGACCGCCACAAGCACCTACATCAATCCCTATCGGATTGGATGGGAGAATTTTATTCGTCACGTCGCAATGGATGCTCCGTTCGTTTCCGATCTTTCCGCCGGAATTCGAGACGTACAATTGGCGGAAGCATGCTACCGCAGCGTTTCTGAGCAGAAATGGATTACGCTCGACGAGGTCGTTAACTAGCGACAGCCTTTGATTGCGATCCTCCGGCCGACAACTCGCATCTCTGCAGTTATCCGACAAGCGGATACCAGCCAGTCTCCCGTCTATCCATTTGCATTTGGTTGAGCCATACTTACGAGAAATGGGCCAAAGGGAGCGGTGAAATGGCCAAGTACAATCTTCGCGTCAACGGCAATGCGCGCACCATTGATTCATCTGACGCCGACAAACCCTTGCTCTATGTGCTGCGTGAACTCAAGCTGACGGCAACGAAGTTCGGCTGCGGGCTCGGCCAGTGTGGTGCCTGCACCGTTTTGATTGAGGGCGCAGCGGTCCGCTCGTGCCAGACCAGGGTCGCCGATGTACACGGAAAGGCGATCATCACGCTCGAAGGGCTCGGCTCGCCCGGCAATCCGCATCCGCTGCAGACAGCCTTCATCAGCGAGCAGGTGCCGCAGTGCGGCTATTGCACAAGCGGTATGATTATGAGCGCGGCTGCTCTCCTGTCCACAAACAAAAAGCCGAGCGAATCCGACATCCGCTCGGCGCTAGACGGCAATCTCTGCCGTTGCGGAACCCATGTGCGGGTTGTGCGCGCGGTCATGGCGGCGTCAGGTCAGCGAGGTTGACATGAACGCTCCCGTCAAAAACCTCCGTTTTTCCCGCCGCGCAATTCTCAAGGGCGGCGCGCTCGCCGTTGGCTTCGCGCTCACCGAATTGCCGGACGCCATCGCACAGGGTGCGGTCGCTGCGCCGCGCGCTCTCGACCCCAAAGAGGTCGATTCTTTCCTTGCCGTGAACGGCGACGGCACCGTGACCGTGTTTTGCGGCAAGGTTGATCTTGGCCAAGGGCTGCGGATTTCCATACCGCAGATCGCTGCCGAGGAGCTCGGTATTGGCGTCGACAAAATCAAATTCGTGGAAGGCGATACCGCGCTCACGCCGGACCAAGGCCGCACGTCCGGCTCAAACGGGATTCAGCGCGGCGGCATGCAGATCCGGCAGGCCGCGGCCACCGCGCGCAAGGCGCTGATCGATCTCGCGGCGCAGCGTCTCAACGTCAGGCCCGAGGACCTCGTCATCACCGGCGGTGAGGTAAGGCCGAAAGCCGGGAGTTCCGGCATTTCCTTTGCAAACCTGATTGGCGGGCGCCAGTTCGACCTCAAGCTCGATCCCAAGGCGCCGCTCATGGATCCCTCGAGCTATACCATCGTCGGCAAGCCGCTGGCGCGGCCCGATGTACCAGCAAAATGCTTTGGCACGCATGTCTACATGCATGACCTTGTTGTGCCCGACATGTTGCATGCTCGCGTCATCCGGCCTGCGGCCGTCGGCGCTAAGCTTGTTTCCGTTGATGAATCCTCGATCAAGGACATCGCCGGGGCGAATGTCGTGCGCGTAAAGGATCTGCTCGCCGTCGTTGCGGACGATGAATGGAGCGCTATCCGCGCTTCCCGTGCGCTGCGTGCGCAATGGAGCGAGGGGAGCGGTTTGCCAGCGCAGGCTGATCTTGCCGCAGCGCTGCGCGCTGACCCCGGCATTGTTGACGAGACACTCGTTAACAAGGGAAGCGCCGACGCGCAGCAGCCGGACGGGGCCAAAGCGCTCACCGCCACCTATTACTGGCCGATGCAGAGCCACGGTTCGATCGGCCCGTCCTGCGCGGTCGCCGATGTACGCGCGGATGCCGCAACGGTGTGGACCGCGTCGCAAGGCACGCACGGAAATCAGACGACCTTCGCCAGGTTTCTCGGCCTGCCGAAGGAAAAGGTACGGTTGATCTATCTCGAGGGCTCCGGCTGCTACGGTATGAACGGCCATGAGGATGCCGCAGCCGACGCCGCGATCCTCTCGCGCGCGGTAGGACGTCCAGTGCGCGTGCAGTGGACGCGCGAGGACGAATTAGGCTGGGACCCGAAAGGTCCACCGCAGCTGATCGCCATTTCGGGCGCGGTCGCTCCAGACGGCCGTATCCTCGACTGGCTTACCGAATTGTGGATTCCGAAGACGACGCGCGGCCTGCCGAATATTCCATTACTGGCGCCGGAGGCTGCGGGCCTTGATCATGTGCCCGGCCTGAACCCCGGTTTAGTTTCGCAGAACGGCGATCCGTCTTATGCGGCCGAGAGCATCCAAGTGATTGCGCACTGGCTTAAAGACGCACCACTGCGCCCGGCTCCAATCCGTTCGCCCGGCAAGCCGGCCAATTGCTTCGCGGTCGAAAGTTTTGTGGACGAGCTCGCAGCCGCGATCGGCGCTGATCCAGTCGAATTCCGATTACGCGGTCTGAAGGATTCGCGCGCTATCGAGGTCATCAGACGCACTGCCGCATTGATGAATTGGCAGGCGCGGCCTTATCGGGTGGCCAGTGCGAACAACGGCATCGCGCGTGGGCGTGGCATCTCTTTTGTCCACTACAAACACAGCGAAACCTATGTAGGCATGGGGATGGAGGTCGCGGTTGACCGCGCCAGCGGGCAGATCGCGGTTGAACGAGTCGCCTGCGCGCACGATTGCGGGCAGATCATCAATCCCGATGGCGTTCGCGCCCAGGTCGAGGGCAGCATTTTGCAGACCATCAGCCGGGTGCTGATGGAAGAGGTGATGTTCGACCGCGCGCGTGTCATAAGTGTGAATTGGACGAGCTATCCGATCTTGCGGTTCTCCGGCGTGCCCAGGATCGACATAGAGTTAATTGATCGGCCAACCGAAAAGCCACTTGGCGCCGGCGAGGCGGCCTGCGCAGCGGTTGGCGCGGCGCTTGCCAACGCGGTTCACGACGCAACCGGCACGCGGCTGCGCACCGTTCCATTCATGCCGGAGCGTGTGAAAGCGGCGTTAACCGGCAAGGCATAAAGAAACAAACGATGCCAGACCCACGATAAGGGCAATCCAAAATAGCCGCTGAATTCATCTATTGTTTCTTGATCCCTGCCTTCTCGATTACCTGCGACCATTTAGCAACATCGCTCTTGATGCGATCGTGCAAATCGTCGGACGACATGCTGCGCGCGTCCATGCCGGCCTCGTTTGAGAACTTCTGCACTTCAGGTGACTTCAGCGCGCTGTCTACGGCACGGTTGAGCAGCGCGACAATTTCGGCAGGCGTTTTTGTGGGGACGGCGAGTCCATTCCAGCTTGTTACTTCATAGCCAGCTAAGCCGCTTTCAACCACCGTTGGCGTGATTGGTAGGTTGCTCGCGCGCTCGCGCCCGGTGGTGGCAAGGACGACCATCTGGCCACTGGTGATAGCCGATTGGAACCCAACATAGTATTCGAATGCGACGTCGACGTCACCGCGCAAAACAGCGTTCGCCAGTTCGGGCGTCGTCTTGTATGGAATAATCGTTACATCGAGGCCGGCTACGTTCCGGAACAGCTCGGCAGAAAGATTCTGCGAGCTGCCGGCATTAATTGTGCCGAAATTGAGCACGCCGGGATGGGCTTTGGCGGCGGCGATTATGTCTTTGATCGTCTTGTATGGCGAACCAGCTTTGGTTGTGATTACGAGGCCGTAAGACGCGGTGGTCGAAATCGGGGTGAAATCGGTCTCGATATTGTAGGGCAGGGACTTGAACAGTGCCTTAGCGATCGTGAGGCCACCGCCGACCATGACGAGCGTGTATCCGTCGGCCGGCGCTTCCCGCGCCGCCTGCATGCCAACGACGCCACCGGCGCCGGGCCGGTTTTCGATAAAGAACTGCTGGCCGAAATGCTGGCTGAGATTCTGCGCTACAAGCCGCATGGTCACGTCAGCGATGCCGCCGGGCCCGTAGGGAACAATGATGCGCACCGGCTTCGACGGGTAGGTGTCCGGCCGCGCGGGAGCGGAAGTCATGGCAACCGCCAGCGCGACCGCAATTCCGCAGGTAACATTTGTCATGAGTTTGAAGGCGCGGCTGGTAGCAATAGCAATCGAGGGTAGCATGTTTCCTCGCGAGGTTCGCCTGGCGCGGACCATAGGTAGGCGCGATACGTCAAACAACCGGTTCGGAGACGTGCGTCATGCAATGCTGGCCGTCCGACGATACAGCTTTACGGTAACGACCTGTTGCTCTACGGAAGACGGCCGCTCTCGGGTTGCGGGGAGCGCCGCCTCCCATTGATACCGGACGACCGGGCCATGTCCACGATCGATATCCACCCGCATATCATCGCTAGCGATGTCATGCGTTACCCATTGGCGCCGCTCGGCGGCCACCAATCAGATTGGTCACGCACGCGGCCGGTGACGGTAGAGCAGTTGGTTGCCGCTATGGATGAGGCCGGTGTTCAAAAGGCTGCGATCGTTCAGGCTTCGACGTGCTATGGACATGACAACTCTTATGTCGCCGACGCGGTCGTCGCCTACCCACAGAGATTCACCGGCGTGTTTTCCGTCGATGTACTGGCCACCGACGCCCCGGAACGCATGCGCCGTTGGCGCGAAAAAGGGCTTACCGGCTTAAGGCTTTTCACGTTCGGGAGCACGATGTCGGAGCAGGCCAACTGGCTCGACGATCCGAGGTCTTATCCCGCTTGGGTTTGCGCTGGTGAGCTTGGTCTTTCAATCTGCCTGCAGATGTCGGCCAAGGCGATCCCGCAAGCGGCCAGCATGGCCGAGCGTTTCCCAAACGTGCGGATTATTCTCGATCATGGCGCGCGGCCGGTGTTGGAGGACGGACCGCCCTACAATGCCGCGGCCAGCTTATTCGGCCTCGCGCGTTACCCCAATATCTTCCTCAAGCTCACGCCACGCATTTTCGCCGAATCCCACCGGGGCCTGGCAACGCCGGAGACCTTTTTCCCACGCCTGGTCGCCGAGTTTGGCGCGTCGCGGCTGGCATGGGGATCGAACTATCCGTCCAGCGAGGGCGGATTGATGGAGTTATTGGCCGGGGCACGTGAGTCTCTCGCCAGTTTGTCGAAGGCCGATCTGGAATGGATCTTTGCCAAGACGGCGCAGACACTTTACCCGGCGCTGGCGGACTGAGGAGTCAATTAGTGACGTCGATCCTCGAGAAAACCAAGTTGTACACGCTGCTCGGAAGCTATCCGAACACGATGGCGCTTAAGAACGGCAAGGTGACTTCCAACGTTATCGATTTTGAGTTTGCTGCCGTTAAAGTGTCGAACACCGCGTTCAAACCGTTGGTGCGCGAAGCGAAATTTGATGTTGGCGAATTGGCGATCGTTACTTTTTTGCAGGCGAGGGCCTACGGCAAGCCCTACACGCTCATTCCGGTCACGGTGCTCGGGCGCGGTCAGCATCACACCATCGCTTACAATCCGCAACGCGGGCCTTTGAATGCCTCCGAGCTCACAGGTAAGCGCGTCGGCGTGCGTGCTTATACGCAGACGACGGGCGCTTGGGTGCGTGGCTTCCTTGCCGACGATTACGGCGTCGATCCCGCGAAGATCCACTGGGTGACGTTCGAGGACCCACATCTCGCAGAATACAAAGATCCAGAATTTGTGTCGCGTGCGCCCGAGAGTAAGACGTTAACGCAAATGCTTCTCGATGGCGAACTCGATGCAGCCATTGTCGGCGATAAACTGCCCGATCCGCGGCTGACGCCGCTTATTCCAGACGCCGATGCGGTAGCGCGCAAATGGGCGCAGACGCACGGTGGCGTGCCGATCAATCACATGATAGTGGTCCGAGACACGATCTCAAAATCTCGTCCCGATGTGGTGAAGGAGATTTACCGCATGCTGCGCGATAGTCGGCGCGCGGTGTCACCTCCGCCGGACAACAGTGTGCTTGACCCGTGGCGGTTCGGGGTCGAAGCCAACCGCAGCTCCCTTGGAATCATTATCGACTACAGCTTTCGCCAAAAGCTGATCCCGCGAATGTTTTCAGTCGATGAACTATTCGACGACTGCACGCGGGCGCTGGTTTAAATTTCGTCGCTCGGTATTCAAGCTGGCATTAGCGGACGCTGTAGGTCGCCGATCTCCGCCTTCCGGGGTAAAGCAGGCATGCGTAGCGCTGTAGCGGACCCGATAACATCAGATTATTGAATATGGGTGAGACGCTCGTCCGAGAAACTCTCCCTGTGAGTCTCGTGCATTTGCATAGAGGTCACATCCGTCGGCGAGGTAAAAACAGCACGTTTCGAGATTCGATTTCAGTGTTCCAACTGGTATTCTTACCGAGGGCAGTAATCGCGGGCAGCGCCGCGATTTTCTGGCCGCGCTGGACAATTACAGCGTCGTAACCAAAACTTTCGCAAATCGCTGTTGCGCAGGCAGCAGGGTCCTCGTGAGTGCCTGACAAAAGTTCGAGCAAGATGACCGGCCTGTCGCGCGCGATCGTCGCCCGAGCACCGTCGAGAACCTCGCGTTCGCTGCCCTCGACGTCAGCTTTAATGAAGCGCACGTCCTTAAAACCGAAGTCATCGAGCCTACGCACCTCGACGTTGTGGGTTTTGATATTAGAAAATTGAGAGTGCGTCCGCTTCAGGCTGCCGGCAAAGTGGAGAACCAGTCCTTGGTCTGATATGGGCACGTAGAAGGTTGCGTTGCCAGATTCGTTGGAAAATGCCAGCTCTAAAACTTCGGCGCGGCCGCGCAACATCCAGCGCGCGAAGAATGCGTAGTCGGGGTTTGGCTCGACGGCGATGACTCGTTCGGCAATCTTCGAGAGAGCATAAGCGAAGATCCCCTGGTTGGCACCGATATCGAGGGCGACACCGCCGCGCGGCACCAGCTCGCCGAGGATGGCAAGTTCCGGCTCGCCCGAGCGGGCTTCTTCTGCGATCCGCCGCCGGTAGAACAGCGATGGTGGCATTAGCAGGGTAAGCTTCTCGCGGAAGGACAGCGGCATCAGATTCCTGAAGCTCAGATAAACTGTCGGACTCAAGCTTTAGATCAGCCGAGGCTAGCGGCAAGCGAATTGGTCGCCCGACGATTGATGCGCGAATGCGCCAGAGTATTGACAAAGCAATAAGCGACTGCGTGCAGCCGTGTTGCCTTTTTGCGGCAATCAGGCGTTTCCGTTTGCCGCTGGTTTGTCAAATACCATCACCTTGGACACAAAAGCGTTGACGGTTCGGATATACGCCAGCCCACAACCAGCACCGAGCGCGCGAAAATCCTCGGTAGTGTAGCTCTCATAATACGGCTCGTGATAATTCTGCGGAAAAAGTTCCAACAGCCCTTCATAGTTCGGCCGATCGCCGCGCTGCAGAGAGTCAACGAGTACTAGACGTCCACCCGGCTTAAGGACCCTGACACATTCGCTAAATGCGCGACGTCGAATTTTTGGGGGCAATTCGTGAAATAGGAAAATACTGGTAACAGCGTCTTGGCTGCTGTCGGGGAGGGGAATTGCTTCCGCCTTGCCGACAATAAAGCGCATCCATGCCCAGCGCTTCAATTGGCGTTTCGCATGTCGGATATAAGCTTCTGACATATCCAGCCCGAGTGTCGGAAGCCGTGGCCAAGTCTGCTTAAAGCAGTCAAGAAATCGCCCAGTGCCGCAGCCGATATCAAGAAGCCTCAGTTTGCGCTGATCCCGACCGGCAAAGACTTCCCGCAGCTGCGGCAAGGCCTGCCGCCGGATGGCATTGGCTGTGCCGTTAAAAAGGACTTCAACCTGGGTGTCGTACCGCTCAGCTGAAGCGTCCGTCATCCAGCCGCCGGACTGGAAATGAAAATTTTGCAGATAGTAGCGCGGCCGTTTTCCGCGCGTTTCCTCGGTCAGGACTTCCGTATTATCACGACGCACACGGCGTTGGTGGATGGCGGGAAGGTCTTCGAAGAAAAGCCGCGAGCGGTGAAGTAGTGTAACCAGAGATCCATCACGATCGACAGGACTCGGATAAATCCCAGCCTCGACATTGGCGAGGTCCTGCATAAAGAGCGCAGCCATATCCGCGTAGATCTGGTTGCGATCTGGAACCGGCAAATTCGTACGGGGGCGACGCCGCACCTCCTGGCCCTCTCGACGCTGCGTGGCCTCAGAGAGCTGGCGCAGGGCAAGACTGTGCCCGACATACCAGGCGACGCGTGGCAGCTGGCGAGCACCATAGGTGACGCGTGTGATAAGGCGGGAAAGTGGGGTATCCATGCGTCTCGCCCGAACTGAATTACGTAACGTATATTAGGCTCACCACAGACATTTAGCTCCTGATCTTTGGCGCACGAGGGCCCTTCGATGCCGCGCAGGTACTCAAACAGTATACGTGGTAGGTACCCTAGGTACCCCAGCTGATCAGATTTGCATCGTCGTCACCGGTCTTTCAGAGGTGTAGTTATGCCGACTGCTCACAAGTCAAAGTCAAATCTTATCCGCGACGTTGTCACGATCGGCATCCTTGGGTTGCTCGGACTCATTGTGGTCTCACTATACTACCAACTCTACAGTCTTAAGAGCGAACTTAAGGCAGAGTTGGCGCTCGCAAAAGGAAGCGTCGCAGACGAAAAACTGATGAGCCTTCAACGCGAGGTCAGTCAAATTCGGCAAGACCAATCGTCTGCGGCATCGAAGCTTGCGCGTCTAGAAGATCGGTTGTCGGCCGTGTCACAGCCAGGCGTGTCGCAGCCGATCCCGCCGCTTAACAATATTCTGATGCAGATTACTGCCGTCGAAGGCAAATTAATTCGCGAGTTCCTTGTAAACTTAAACGGCCTCGATCCGAGGGTTGAGGCTGGATACAAAGTTGGCGACAGGATTCCTAATGATAAGTTGCTAGATTTTTCGTTGCTGTTGGTGGAGAAGGTACCAAAGCTGAAAAACACCAGATACACGATCGACGAAAAGAGCTCGATCATCATTGTTTCAGAGGAAAACCGCGTTGTTGCCATTCTTTCGACTGCGAATTGAAAGCAGGTGGTCACGATCGGAGCGGCAGCGCATCGTGGGCAAGGACGCGTTGACGCGTTAGAGGCCCGCTACGCAGCAGATTAAGTGGCTTCCGTGTCAATGGGTCCACTCTTGGTAGCCCATCATAGCCGCAGCGATTAGGAGCACTTCGATGGAACGAAAGAAAGCATCCGATTTTCCACAGGAGCTCTTGAACCTGTTCGACCGATACGTGCATGGCGGCATTGACCGCCGTCAGTTTCTCGACGGTGCACAAAAATTTGCTGTCAGCGGTATGACGGCGACTGCACTCTTCGAGATGCTCCGACCGAATTATGCATGGGCGGTACAAGTTCAAGAAAACGACGGCCGGATCAAGGCCGAGCCTGTAACCGTGCCATCGCCGCGGGGCAACGGAAGCATCAACGGCTATCTGGTACGCCCGGCAAATGCTGCGGGAAAACTGGCCGGGGTTTTGGTCGTCCACGAGAACCGCGGCCTTAATCCATACATAAAAGATGTGGCGCGACGGCTGGCGATCGCCAAGTTCATCGCATTTGCGCCCGATGGGCTGACGTCTGTAGGCGGCTATCCCGGAGATGACGAGAAAGGCTTACAGCTTTTCACTCAGGTCGACGGCGCCAAAATGAGAGAAGATTTCCTCGCCACTGCAACATGGCTGAAATCGCGCCCGGATTGTACCGGTAAACTCGGCGCTGTCGGCTTTTGCTTCGGCGGAGGCGTTGTCAACCAACTGGCAGTGCGGATGGGCCCTGACCTTGCCGCTGCGGTTCCATTCTACGGAATTCAGCCAAGCGCTGTCGATACGGCCAATATTAGAGCGTCACTACTTGCACACTACGGCGAACTTGACACACGGATTACGTCAGGTTGGCCAGCCTTTGATGCTGCACTGACTGCTGCAAACGTAACGCACGAGGGATATGTGTATAGGGGGGCCAATCACGGCTTCCACAACGATACGACTCCCCGTTACGACGAAGCCGCGGCCAAACTTGCCTGGCAGCGCACGCTGGATTGGTTGGATAAATACCTACGATAGGCGACGTGAATTTTGCGTTACTCGCGTGTAAGGGTCAATGATCCCCGCGGTGTAGTTTCACACAAAGTGTGAGCAATTTCGATGGCCAAGGTCGTGTTCACACCTAACATTCAGCGTCACGTCTTGTGTCCGGACGCGGAAGCCCCTGGACGAACCGTGCGTGATGTCCTGGAGAATATCTTCTTGGAGAATTCCCAGGCGCGACGCTATGTGCTCGATGACCAGTGTGGATTACGCAAGCACATGACGATCTTCGTCGATGGTCAGATGATCCGCGACCGGGCGAAGCTTGGCGACGCCGTCACCGAGAGCAGCGTAATCTATGTGCTCCAAGCGTTGTCAGGAGGCTGATGATGAACGACACGCTTCTCATTTCGACCCGCAAAGGATTATTCACGGTGTCGCGTAAGAGAGGGGAATGGGCGATTTCTGCAGTTGATTTCCTGGGCGATAATGTCTCCATCACCCTTGCTGATCGCCGCGACGGTCGGCGATATGCGGCTCTCGATCACGGTCATTTCGGCGCGAAGCTCCACCGCTCGACAGCGACGGGTTGGGAGGAGATTGCCGCCCCGACGTATCCACCCAAACCGGAAGGCTACGAAGAGACCGATATGTGGGGCCGGCCGCTGAGTTGGAGTACGGCTCGCATTTGGGCGCTTGAGCCCGGGGGCGCCGACGAGCCAGGCGTCATTTGGTGTGGAACGCTCCCGGGCGGTCTTTTCCGTTCGCCCGATCACGGACAGAACTGGGAGATGATGCGAGCCCTTTGGGACCACCCTAAGCGCAAGCAGTGGTCAGGCGGCGGAGCGGATCTTCCTGGCCTTCATTCGATCTGTGTCGACCCGCGCCATTCGCAGCGCGTGTGGGTCGCAGTGTCGACAGGGGGCATCTGGTTCACCGAGGATGGCGGCGCGAGCTGGACACAACGCGGTGACGGCATGCGCGCTGAATACGCGCCGCCGGAGTTGACCCACGACCCCGTCGCTCAGGATGTTCACCGGCTCGTACAATGTCCAGCAGCGCCGCAGCGCATGTGGGTCCAACATCACAACGGCATTTTCGTGTCTTCCGACGAAGGCAAGACGTTCGCGGAGATCACCGGCGTCGAGCCGTCAACTTTTGGATTTGCGGTCGTCGTACACCCACGAGAGCCCGACACGGCATGGTTTATCCCTGAGATCAAGGATGAGAAACGCATCCCACGCGAGGGTAAGCTGGTGGTCACGCGCACGCGCGATGGCGGCAAGAGCTTCGATACCCTGACAAACGGTCTACCGCAGTTACATGCCTATGATGTCGTCTACCGCCACGCGCTCGCATTGGACTTGGATGGCGATTGTCTTGCCTTTGGGTCCACTACAGGGGGCCTTTGGGTCAGCGAGGATCAGGGCGAGAGCTGGACATGCGTCACGCACACTCTGCCGCCTGTCTATGCGGTGCAGTTCGCATGAACGAGCGTCCGCTAAACGTCGCGACGCACTAGTCGCAAGGTAAAATAGAATGTGCGTGTGCTTCGCGCAGGAAGCAACGATGCTAGGCGATAGACATTGGTTGAGGAAGATTACGAAAGTCTGAGCTAAGCGGGATTGCTCACTGTTACCTTCCACGAGCTCGAATCCATCATTACCCCGCGAGGGCCATAGTTCTTTGCGAGTTGTGCCTTAAGGGCCGCAGCGATTTCATTGTGCCGACCTTCAGCCATGGTCACGCGCTAAGTAAGCTTGGCAGGCTGGCTCCGCGCCTCAACGAGACGCGAGGCAAGACGCGAACGCGTTTGATCAAGGTGGAGCCTAAAAATAAAAAAGAGGTCGGAGTGCCGCATTGGAACAGCACTCGCCACCCGATCAATATCCGCTAAATCACTTTGGAGAACTTCTGCTTGGGCGACGGTAAGCTCTACCTGCAGCGCTTGTTCAATAACTCTGAGGCGCCGATATAGCTTGCGCAGGCGTTCTTGGACAAACCACCCGTACAGCCTGGGCGCAAAACCAAACACTGGGAGGATAATCGCCAACGTTGCAATCAGCAGCGCAATCGTTCGTTGCGCATAGATGGCCATCCAAAAGGGCAGGTATTTTGGCAGTAGCGACGGGCCGTTCTTATAGTAATCGACGGCAATTTGAGCCATGGGGTATCCTGGATCGATGCTCATAGGAAATTCACCGCTTCGCTGAAAAAGTCCTGGCCCACCATGTTCTTCTTTCATTGTTTGCGACAGGAGCTGTACAATTGCTGGATGAAGGTCGTTACGGATCAATACCTTGCTCGTGGTTCCAAGAAGCGCCACGTCATTGGGTGGAATGGGCGGATCAATTTCAATCACGCCCTTTGGCAATACTAGCCGAACTAGATCTGGGAAAATGCGGGTGAAAGCCTCTGCCATTGGAAAGTCCATAAGCCGAACGCTAGGATTTGTTAGCAAGGCTTGAAGGGCTGGCGCATCTGGCCCACCGTTAAACCACGCTGCATCAACTTTTCCATCCTTCAGTGCGCCAACCGCTTCAAGTCCTGCGAAAGGCAACAATGTCGCCGTCTCCGAGTTTACGCCGCCTTTGCTAAGGATTCTTTCGGCTGAGTATCGAGTGCCACTCCCTATCGGCCCTACGGCGATGCGTTTGCCCTTGAGCTGGGACAGGCGGTCAATCGGTTCAGTCGAGGAGTAAAAGACCCAAAAAGGAACAGTAAAGATAGGTCCTAACGACAGCAGCCCCGGCGCATGATTGCTGTCCGCGAAATCTCCCGTCACAAAGGCGATATAAACGCCGGATTTTGTATCCTCCAAAAGCCTGAGGTTTTCCACCGCCCCAGTAGTCTCGCGCAGCTCTACCGCCACCCCTGCGCGGGCCAATCTCTCCCGATATCGCTGGCCGAAATATTCGAAAGAAGAACCTTTGAAAGACGTGGCAATTATAATTATTGACGGTGGTGAAGGAACGAAATAATCCAACGCAAGCCAGCTGATGCCTAGAATACAAAAGGTCGCGGCCAATACTTTAAAACTAAATCCAAACATAGGTTTCTGTCTCCCGCAGAGACTACTCAGCGCTCACGACTATACCACCATGATCTTTGAAATTTGCATGCTAACAATATCGGCGCTCCCAACATCCAAAGCAGCGACTGAAGCATTCCTTTCGTCATAGCGTCGGCTTGAACTTCTAGAAATTTCGCGTTCGATATCAAAACCCCGGGCAATGTCCGGGGTTTTTCTTTCGGACAAAATGTTGCGGTGCTGCGCTGGCCCTCCAGCACCAACAGCGTTTTCCACACCTGTCGCGCATGTTACCCATAAGTCCTCATGGCACAGCCTTTCGTCGAGCCGTGCGACCGCGGCATTATCGCTGCAGAACCATGCCCGCGGGCACTGGGACGCGAGATCGCTCCACAGTGCCGCCGGATGGTGCTGGCTGCCTGCGTGCTCGCATCCGCGATGGCATTCATTGACGGATCGGCGTTGACAGTCGCACTGCCGAAACTGCGCGCCTTTTTCGGCGCCGATCTCGCTTCAGTGCAATGGGTGCTCAACGGCTATGTCCTGGCGCTGGCCGCGCTGACGTTGATTGGTGGCGCGCTTGCCGATCACTACGGCAAGGCGCGCATGCTGGGCGTCGGGTGCATAGGCTTCGGATTGGCGTCGGCAGCCTGTGTGGTAGCGCCTTCAGTTGAGTGGCTGATCGCCTGCCGCGTGGTGCAGGGGATATCGGCGGCGATCCTGACGCCGTCGAGTCTGGCTCTCATCGGCGCCACTTACCCTAAAGAAGAGCGCAATCACGCCATCGGCGTGTGGGCAGCGGCCTCCGCTCTCACCACCGCCGGCGGCCCGGTGCTCGGCGGCTGGCTGACCGAGAACTTCGGCTGGCAATGGGTGTTCGCGATTAACCCACCGCTGGCGCTTGTCGCGGTTGCGTTGCTGCTGGCATACGCGCCGGCTGATCAGCATGCAGCGCGGCAATTCGACGTCGTGGGCGCCGCCATCCTGTCCAGCGCACTTGGCGCGCTGTCCTGGGCATTGAGTCAAATCGGCCCGGACAATGCCGGCGCGGCGAACGGTGTAACGATCGGCATTGTTGCGGTGCTCGGTGTGTTGGTGCTGGCCGGCTATGCCGTTTGGGAGCTTGCGAGCACGCATCCGATGACGCCGCCACGGCTCATGGGAAACCGCGCATTCGTTGGCCTCAACGTTGCGACACTGCTGATCTATGCGGGGCTGTCGATTATGTTCTTTCTCTTGTCCTTCGATCTCATCGATCGACGCGAATTGACGCCCACCGACGCAGGCCTTGCCTTTCTTCCCTTCACGCTTGGCGTCGGGTTCTTGTCGCAGCCATTCGGCGCAGCGGCGGACAAGATCGGCGCCCGCACCATGCTGATTGCAGGTCCACTCGGCGCGGCGATAGCTTTCCTGCTGTTGGCGTTGGGCAAGACCGCGTCACTGGTTGTCGGCGTCATTGCGCCGATGGCGCTATTGGGCATCTCCTTTGCAGTGCTGGTGGCGCCGCTCACTGCGTCAGTGATGTCGAGTGTGGCGGATGTCGACGAGGGGCTCGCCTCCGGCATCAACAATGCTGTGAGCCGCGTGGCGCAGCTTGCCGGCGTTGCGCTATCCGCAGGGGTTGCAGAATATGCGGCTGGATTTCAGGCGGGACTGATCACCGCCGCCGTGCTCGCCGCCGCCGGTGCCGCCACTCTTGCGACAATGCTGCCGGCCGCGTCCGCCCAGTCCATGAAATTGCCGAGGTTATAAACTTGGTCGAAGCACTTTCGGGGTAAAGCGGACATAACGCATCCACGCAATTGCCGCCAGGGTCTACGCCCGAGGACACAAGGGCTCTTACGGTCTCAACGTCGACGATGTTTGACCTGGATAATAATGGCTGCTGATCTCCGACGCGCATCGCCTTGATGTAAATCAAGGTGCAACTGAAAAGTTTTGATCATTCTTTTCCTAGAACGCTAGGCGTCTGTGCCTTCGAAGCTAGGCGCAATCGTGACCTCGTTGCATCGCGCAATCGCATAATCACCGCCCCGGCGAACGATGTTGCTGGAGCGCCAGGTGCACATAAGCGAATGACGTACTCAATTTTGAAGAGGAGACACTGATGAAGAAATTATGGGGATTGCTGGCGGTTTCCATATTCTGCAGCACTTTTGGACTCGGTGCTGCCAGTGCGGATGAACCGAACAAGATCAAGGTCGGCGTGCTGCTCCCGCTCACAGGCACGTTCGCGGCGGTAGCCGAAACGCAAAAGCAGGGCGCTTTGTTGGCTATCGACGTCGTCAACAAAAAAGGTGGACTCAACATGCCATGGGGAAAGGTGGCTGTCGAAGGTGTCGTCGACGATGACGAAGCCAAGCTCGATGTCGGCGTCCGCCGCTATCGTTACATGGTTTCGGAAGGGATCCGCGGCGTTGGCGGCCAGACTTGGGCGCCGCTCGCTTACGCCATCAACGCCATCGTCTCGAAGGAGCCGATGCCCTACTTCCCGGTCTGCGTCATGGCGAAGGAAGGTTTCCAGAAGGGCAAGCTTGCCGATTCGACTTTCGCCACCGCGTACAGCCCGTGGACGGTCGGCTATATGGCCGGTACTTCGGTGGTCAAGACGCTGGGCAAGAAGCGTGTCTTCTTCTTGGCGCGCTCCGACAGCTTTGGCTGGGACATCCGGGACGGCGTCTATGAGGCGGCCAAGCAATACGGCGCGGAGATCGTCGGCTATGACGAGGTGTCGCTGGGAACGAATGACTTCACCACTATCTTGCAAAAGGTCCGTGCCGCGAAGCCGGATGCGTTCATTTTCGCGCAATTCGGTGCCGACGCCGTGGCACTGCTCAAGCAGGTCAGTCAAATGGGCCTGAGCAAGGAGATGACCATCTTCAATGCCTTTATCACTAACGTGGTGGCCAAAGGTGTGCCGGCGGAAGCACTGCAGGGCGTCTACGCCATGCATTACTTCTACTATGACCTGAGTAATTTCGAAGATAAGGAAGCGGCTAAGAGCGCGCAGGAGTTTACCGAACTGTTTCGTTCAAAATACGGAACGCCTCCTGATGCCTATGCCGCAATCGCGTACATCGCCTACATGGAGATGTTCCGAGGCTTCGAAGCGGCAAAGTCCCTCGACGCGAAAAAAGTGTCGGAGGTACTCATGAGCGGCACCGCAGAATTCAACACCGTCAAAGGTCCCGCCAAATGGCGCCAGGACCATGCGGCCGTTTACAAGCACGCCGCTTTCCTGGTCAAGGGAAAGGGTGCCGACGAGCGTAAAAACGAATGGGATGTTTTCACCGTCGTGGGCTCCCAGGGCGGCGACGCGGTGATGCCGACCCTGAAGTCTCTCGGCTACTGAAAGGAATATCGCCCGGGCGGGCGGCTTGTCCGCCCGGGCGAGCGGCACCAATTGCGATCTTCGGCGCATGCCTTTCGCGTGCGCCGTGGTACGTGAGAGAATATTTCCAGCATGGCCGGGCGCGCCGAAATTATTCGAGCGGAATCGGTAACGAAACGATTCGGCGCGCAGGTTGCGGTCGACAAGGTTGATTATCTTCTGCAGGAAAATGAAGTCGCCGGCATTATCGGGTCGAATGGCGCCGGCAAGACCACTTTCTTCAATCTGCTGACGGGATATTTCCCGCCCGACGAAGGGATCATACGCTTTCGCGGCGAAGACGCCACCCATATGACGCCCCAGGAACGGGTCGCCAAGGGGATGATGCGCACCTTTCAACTGACTTCTACGTTCGACAATCTCAGTTTGGTTGACAACCTGGTGCTGGCTTTTTTCCGCGCGCACAAGAAAGCGACGCTGCTCCGGCTGCTGCTCAACACCTGCAAGGCCCATCGCGGCCAGGAGAAAATTGTGCACGTGCTGGAAACCTTCAACCTGCAGGATTTGCGCGACAAGCAGGTCAAGCATCTTAGCTTGGGCGAGAAGCGGCGCCTGGAGATTGCGATGGCAATCCTAGCCGAGCCCAAGGTGCTGTTGCTGGATGAACCGCTCGCGGGGCTCGCCGAATCCGAGATTCAGGGCGTCCTTGACGTATTGCGCAGGCATGTCGGCAGCCAGACGATCCTAATCGTGGAACACAAAATCTCGCATGTGCAGTATTTCCTCGAACGCCTCACGGTTATGCATGAAGGCCGGGTGATCGCCGATGGCGGCTGTGAGGAATGTCTGCGCCATCCGGAAGTGCGCAGAAGCTATTGGCAGATCGACGTTCCGGCCAATACGGGCGGAGCTTCGACATCATGAGCGCTGGCGGCGATATCCTAACGGTGAGTGCGCTGAACGTCGCCTACGGCGAATCGAAGGCCTTGTTTGATCTCAATTTACGCGTGCGACCGGGCGAGATCGTCGCATGCGTGGGCCGTAACGGCGCCGGCAAGACCACATTACTCAAAAGCATCGCCGGGTTCCTCAAGCCTACCTCAGGCACGATTACGTCGAACACGACAAATCTGGTCGGCCTCGCGGCTTTCGTCGTCGCCGCGATGGGAATCAAATACGTGCCGCAGGACAAAAAGGTCTTTTCCGATTTGACGGTGAGGGAAAATCTCGAGCTCGGTAGCTACGCCAGCAAAGATTACGACTGGACCCCGGTGACCAACTACTTTCCCAAGCTCAAGATACTCATGGACCGCAAGGCCGGCTATCTGAGCGGCGGCGAGCGTCAGATGCTGATGATTGGCCGGGCGATTCTGGGCAGCCCTAAACTACTGCTGGTCGACGAGCCCACTGAGGGACTGGCCCCTAGCATCGTGACGCAGCTTCGGGACGTGTTTCGCGAATTGAGCAAGAAGACGGCGCTGGTAATTGTTGAGCAGAATCTGCCCCTTATTTGTGCCATCGCCAACCGCGTGTACGCCTTGAACGACGGACGGGTCATGGCTGAGTTAGCCGATCACGAGTCGATTACACCCGAGGTCTGTGAAAAATATCTGTAGGTGCCCATGGGTGGCCGACGCAGACCGGTCGCCGGCATGAACTTAGGCTAAGGCAAGTGTCGCGATGAACATTTTGCGGTGGTGGTCGGGCTTGCTGCTGGCGTTCGCGCTGGTCGGTTTGGTGCGGGTCTTTTTACCACTACCGTTCGCCAACGAGATCATGATTTTCTCGATCTATACCATTGGTTGCAATTTTCTGCTGGGCCGCGTCGGCTTCATTTCCTTCGGCCAGCCAGCCTATCTCGCGGTTGGCGCCTATGCCGCCGCGTTTTATTTCTATTATTTCGGCACCAATCCTTATGTTGGCATTCTGATCGGTATCGCGGCTGGAAGTGTGGTGTCACTCGCTGTCGGCCCGATGTTCGTGCGATTGCGTAGTGACTACTTCGCCCTGGTGAATCTCGCGCTGGCAGTGATCATTTTTTATCTTATGCAAAAGGTGCTGGCCAATATCACCCACGGCGACAATGGGCTGTGGTTTCTCACTAATCTGTCGCCCACGCCGGTGCTCGACCTGACGCGGCCGGACCAGTTCTTCACTTTCGCGTTCCTGGTCGGCTTCATCGTGTGGGCTTTCTACAAATATCTTGATGACTCAATCTACGGCGCTTGCTGCCTAGGTGCCAAGATCAACGACGACAAGTTGCGGTTCCTTGGCTACGACAATTTTCAAATACGTTTGTTGGCGTTCGTCATCGCCAACACAACTACTGCGCTGGCGGGCGCGATGTATGCCGTCTATCTCGGTTTCGTCAGCCCGGAAATCACCAGTCCGGCGCGTGCCGCCGATCCGGTGGTGGTGACGATTCTTGGCGGGGTTGGTTCGCTCTACGGGCCCCTTGTCGGCGCGATCGCCTATACTGGTATGAAGGACGTCCTCAGCAAGGCCCTCGGCAATTGGGAGCTGATCGTCGGCTTCCTTCTGGTGTTCATCATGCTTGCCGGTGAGAAGGGCATTTGGGGCACGCTGGAACCGCTGCTGAAAAATGCTTTTTTGCGCGTGTGGGCTGCCAGGAAGGCATCCGAAAGCGAAGGAGGCAGCCGATGATCGACATACAGCTCTTGATTACCGGCGTCATTTTCGGCCTGAGCCTGGGAAGCATCTTTTTCCTGATGTCGATCGGGCTGTCGCTTTGCTTCGGCTTGATGCGCATTATCAGCCTCGACCAGTTGCTCTATTATTCCGCCGGTGCCTACATCACCTATTCCGTCAGCTCGGCGCTCGGCGATTTGTGGCTAGGTGTACTTGCCGGCATGGTGGTCGGTGGGATGGCCGGCCTCGTGGTCGAGCGTGTAGTGTACAAGCGCATCTACGAGCGCGATATCACTTTCAGCATGATTACCTCGTTCGGCATTTTGATCGGCGGAGTCGGCATAATCAAATATTTCTGGGGGCTGGTCCCGCGCCCGGTACCGGTGCCGATCGCGGCGCAGATCGACATTATCGGTACCGAGATCCCGGTCTATCGCCTAGTCGTCATTGCCATCGCCTTGCTGGTTTATTTCGGCATCTGGCTATTCCTGAACAAAACCATCATTGGCAAGGCGATCCGGGCCGGCATCGAGGATGTCGAGCATGTCGAAGGTCTAGGAATCAATGTCTACCGGCTGTTTTCTGTCACCTTCATTATGGCCGGAGCATTGTCCGCGCTCGCCGGGGGCTTGCACGCGCCGCTGATCATGGTCGATCCGCAAATGGGGCTGGAAGTGCTCGCCTTTGCTTTCGTAATTGTGATTATTGGCGGCTTGGGCAGCATCAAGGGAACGCTTGTCTCGAGCTTTTTGGTGGGACAAGTGGTGTCGATCGGCTCCTTGATCTACGCGCCGCTCGCCCAGATGGCGCCGTTCGCCATCATGCTATTGATCCTGCTGCTCAAGCCCACCGGCCTTTATGGCAGCCCGTTGCTCAAACGCTAATCGTCAAGGTCACGGCGCAAGCATGGATCAATGCGCGCTTTTGACCCCTAGCGGGCATTTGCAACAGCGCTCGCCCTCTAGCGCAATGATGATTCCCTCTTGCCGTCGATGATTTCCCCGTTTATTCGAAAAAATTCCCTGTTCATGCGACGACGAGCACGCGCGGGCGTAAATTAGTACGCGTAGTTGGCATGTCCGCTTATGGAGCGAACATTCTAATTGCGCTCGCTGATGTTCGCTTTTGGTGGATAAGCGGGCATCACGCAGACATGCGGCATGACAATCAATTGATGCAGGTTGAAAAGAAAGATACCGTAAGGGTGGATGCTGCGCTCAATTCGAAGTTGGTGAATGTTTTCGGTTGAGGAGATTTCGTCATGATGGGTCAAACAATAGCCGAGCATTTGAACGAAGGCGCAGAAATAAGTAAAGCAGAGCCCGAAAAACTTCAACGGCGTGCTACGGCACGTAAAATTGGTAAGATGATTAGAAGATGCAAAGCGGAGACAAAAGCGATTAAGAAGCTCGAGGATGAGCAAAAAGAATACTTGGAAAGAATACGAAAGCATTCTTAGCGTTGCCAAGAAGCAAGGCCAATTCAAAACTAGTTTGCATCCCGTATTTAGCTTTTCATGCGATTTACCTCGGTCTCTTGTTCCCACCGCACGATAGTCTGTTGAAGGGAATGAAATTTCTTTTCAGTTGAATCATCGAACAATGGATCTTTTCTCGTGTTCAATCGCGTATTGATTTCTACCCAATCTTCCGGTCGCAAGGCCTTAACAGCGGAAGGAAACAACAACCGTTCTTCCTTTGCCATGTGTTGGCGCTGATGCTCGATGAAATCACGCGCGACATTATGAAAGGTTTGCCGTAGCAACTCCCGGCCCGCCAAGACGTCCTCGATTGCCCGCGCGAATTGGCGCAAACGGTCAGTTTCAACCTGATGCTCGGCTTTCGCATCGCCGATCTGCCTAGTAGCGGCAGGATTTCGCAGCTTCAGCTTCTCGAAAACGATGTCCTCTTTCGGATGATGGTAGCTCTCGGGGTAGTCTTGGAAATAATCGATGATGGCCTGCAAAATCTCATAATCCGGCGACTCGCCCCGATCGAAAATTTTCAATTCCTGCTCCAGAACGTGAAGCAGCTTTTCAATGTTTCGGTGCTCGTCGAGTAGAATCTCGATAATTCTGGACATTGATTTCGACCAGGTGCCGTCCGAATAACATTTTGATCTAGCAGCGATAATCTCTATTCGGGGGCCCTCATACTTTTGAAAGATTAACGTCAATCCGACGCCTGGCTTTGCGTTATGTCAAAGCGTGATTGGGTCAACTATTCGATATCTTTTCGGTGGAAAATGTTCATCGCGCTCGGGAGTCGAATTGATGGTCGATGCCGATCCAGGGCCAGGCTTCAAAATTCTGGTGCGTGAAGACTTTTCCGACGTGACCTATTCCTTGGTCATCCATCACCCGTTGATGGCGAAAGCCGCGCGGCCAGGTCAATTCGTCATTGTGATGTCGCATGAGTCCGGCGAACGGGTCCCGTTGACCATCGCGGACTTCGACCGCGCAAAGGGTACCGTCACCCTGGTCGTACAGGCGGTTGGGAAGTCGACCAAGGAGATGCAGCAGATCTGCCAGGTAGGGACCTCTCTCTATGGAGTGGTTGGGCCCATGGGGGTGCCAAGCCCGCTCACAGGAAAGAAAAAGGTGGTCTGTGTCGGCGGCGGGTTGGGGGTTGCACCAATCTTCCCGCAGGCCCGTGGATTTAAAGAGAATGGCGCCTATGTGATCGGCATTCTCGGCTTTCGTACCAAGAACCTGATTTTCTGGGAGGACAAGTTCAGGGCCTGCTGCGATGAACTAATCCTGTGCACGGATGACGGATCCGCGGGAATAAAGGGCTTTGTCAGCGACGGCATCAAACTTGCCATCGAGGGGCACGGCAACATCGACGAAGTGGTGGCGATCGGCCCCCCTATCATGATGAAGGCCTGCGCCGAAACCACGCGCCCGCATGCGATCAAGACGATCGTCAGCCTTAACCCGATCATGGTCGATGGCACCGGGATGTGCGGCGGCTGCCGGGTCAAGATCGGCAATGAAACAAAGTTTGCATGCGTCGATGGTCCCGATTTCGACGGGCACAAGGTCGACTTCAACGACCTGATAATGCGCCTCAAGCGCTACGCCGAAGAAGAAAAGGCTGCGCTGGATCGGTGGTCGGAAAACTGTCGGATGATGCAGCGGGCCCCATCGGTATTGAAGGGCGCTGAGGCGGCTGATTCGTCATTGCCCTTGCCCGATCCCTTTGAAGACGCGTTGGGGGGATAGCGTGAGCGTCAGTCAAGGTTTCGGTATCGGTTGTTCAACGCTTGGAATGACTTGTTAACTGCATAGGGCTGATGGAATGGCCAAGAAGAAAAAAACAATCCGAAGCATTCCCCAGAAGCGAACTCCTGTGCGCGAACAGGATCCGCGGGTGCGGGTGAAGAATTTCGACGAGGTGAATTGCGGCTACTCCTTGCAAGAGGCGCTCAACGAGGCGGAGCGATGCCTCTTATGCCCGGACCCGGACTGCGTAGCCGGCTGCCCCGTCAATATCAACATCCCGAAATTTATCGAGGCGATAACGGCCAAGGATTTCCGCGGTGCCTATAACGTCGTGACCGCAAGCAATCTCTTGGCGGCGGTGTGTGGTCGGGTCTGCCCGCAGGAGACGCAATGTGAGGGCGTCTGCGTGGTCGGCGAATCACTCGAGCCGGTGGCGATCGGCCGCCTCGAACGCTGGGTCGGCGACCAAGCCATAAAGGAAAAATGGGCCAACGTTCCCTATATCGAACCGAGCGGCTTCAAGGTTGGGATCGTCGGTTCGGGTCCCGCCGGCATGGCGTGTGCGGCGGACTTGGCTAAAGCTGGATGTGAGGTGACTGTTTACGAGGCCTTCCACCAAGCCGGTGGAGTCCTCAAGTACGGCATCCCAGATTTCCGTCTGCCCAATGCGGTGGTCGATGCGGAAATCGAAAATCTGCGCAAGCTCGGCGTCAAGTTCGAGTGCAATACCCTAGTCGGCCGGCTGTTCACCATCGAACAGATGCGCGACGAACTCGGTTTCGATGCCGTCTTCATCGGCACCGGCGCCGGCTATCCCTCAATGCTTGGCATCCCTGGCGACACCCTTAATGGCGTGCTTTCCGCTAACGAGCTGCTGACCCGCTGCAACTTGATGCGGGCGAAGGAATTCCCAAATTACGACACCCCGCTTCCACTCGGGAAGCACGTCGCCGTGATTGGCGCTGGCAACACGGCCATGGACGCGATGCGCGTCAGCCTGCGCCTCGGCGCCGAGAAAGTGTACTGCATCTATCGACGGTCTCGGGCGGAGTGCCCTGCACGCGCGGAAGAGGTTCATCACGCCGAGGAAGAAGGGGTTGAATTTCATTGGCTTACCAATCCGATTGAAATTCTTGATGATGGGAAAAGCGGTGTCCGCGCCCTGCGCTGCATTCGCATGGAACTCGGCGAGCCGGACGATTCAGGACGACGGCGCCCGATCCCGGTGCCCGGCAGCGAGTTTGAGTTTGAAACCGATCAGGTCGTGTTCGCGATCGGCACAAACGCAAACCCGATCATCGGCCAGACCTCGCGGCTTCGCCTCAACAAGCGCGGCTATATCGAGACCGACGAGACACTGGCGACCTCGATGGCGGGTGTTTTTGCCGGCGGCGATATCGTCACCGGCGCCGCGACCGTGATCGAAGCGATGGGTGCCGGCCGCAAAGCCGCGCGCAGCATTAAGAACTATCTGAGAATCCGCGATTCAGAGGTCGACAATGGTGACGGCGTCAACGTTGGCACGTTCTTCGGGATTGATCTCAGGGAACGCAACTTCGCACGTGTTCGCGCCGCCTAAGGTAGCAAGATGAACGGGACCACCACCCAAGTTTTAGTTAAGCCGCGCTTGCGCGCGAACAAAGAC
>DASWAK010000237.1:0-1897 GCA_036391175.1 Pseudolabrys sp. | reverse complement strand
GCACTTCGGTCGGTTGTCGGATTTTGGCACATCTGGGACGAAGCGATCGCGCGAAACGATTTCCGCTTTGAGGTGCAAGAGCGGAAGTGTGCCGGTCACCTTCGGATGGCTAGGTTTGGCACATCCGAGACGTGCCGCCCGGGCGTGCGAAGGTCCGCTTATCGGGGGAACGTGTTGCAAAACTCCGATTGAGGCGATCGTCGAACCGTGATTCCCTCGGAGTGAGCCGGTGGTTCACGGGAGGGGCACATGATGGGGCGGCGGGAGAGCGGACAAGGCCAGTTCTTTTATGCGTTCGATCTCGACAAGGTGGTGCCGCCCGATCACCTGGTGCGACGGATCGACGGGGTACTCGATCTTAGCTGGGTGCACAAGGAGTTGGCGCCCTACTACTCCCACACCGGCCGGCCTTCGATCGACCCGGTGCTGATGATCCGGATGCTCATCGTTGGCTACGTGTTCGCCCTCCGCTCGGAGCGGCGGATTTGCGCAGAGGTGCAGGTCAATCTGGCGTACCGGTGGTTTTGCAAACTGGGTATCGAGGACAAGATTCCCGATCATTCGGTGTTCTGCCGTGCGCGGCACGAGCGCTTCCGGGAGAGCGATGCATTGCGCCGCGTGTTTGAGGGCGTGGTGTCGATGTGCATCGCGGCCGGGCTCGTTGGCGGCGAAGCGTTCTCGATCGATGCGAGCCTGATCCGGGCGGATGTGGACAAGAAGAAGCGGGCAGCGGGCGACCAACCGATCGCTTGGCCGAAACCGGAGGAGGCATCCCATGCGGTTCGAGAGTACCTCGCCGCTCTCGACGCCGCGCGCAGCGAAGAGGAAGGCGGCGATGGAGATGGTGGTGGATCCGGCGGCAGCGGCCGCGAGGGCAAGCCCGCCAAACAAGTTTCGTTGACCGATCCGCAGGCGGCGTGGGTCACCAGGAAGGGTATCGAGCCGTTCTTCGCCTACGATGCCAACTACCTCATCGACAACAAGGCTGGGGTCATCGTCGACGCCGAGGGTACGCGCGCCAATCGCGTGGACGAGATTGCGATCACCCAGACCATGGTGGACCGAGTGAGCCGTCGCTTCGATCTCCGGCCCGACCGGCTCGCCGGCGACACGGCTTATGGCGTGGCACGGCTTCTCAAGTGGCTGACGGATCGCAAGATCGCGCCGCACGTGCCCGTCTGGGACAAATCGATCCGGCCCGATGGCAGGTTCAGCCGTGCAGACTTCCGGTTTGACCGGGAGCGCAACGTCTATGTCTGCCCGGCGGGAAAGCGGCTCACCCATTCCGGCGTCATCGACCAAGGCCGCATTCTGCCTTATCGGGCGAGTGTATCCGATTGCTCGAGATGCGAGCTCAAGCCGCGCTGCACGACGGCAAGCGCCCGCAAGGTCTCACGCGATATCGACGAAGACGTGCGCGACCACGTTCGCGCTTTGGCCAACACCGAGGAATTCCAGCGGTCCCGCCGCGAGCGCAAGAAAGTCGAGGTGCGGTTTGCGCACATGAAGCGCATTCTGAAGCTCGACCGGTTCCGGCTACGGGGCCTGAACGGCGTCAGAGACGAGGTGCTGCTCACCGCAACCGCTCAGAACCTTCGGCGGCTCGCCAAACTCTTATTTCATACGCCGCCACCAATCACAGCGGGTTCGTTCGCCTAGTCGCGCACCTGACCGAACGAACCGATCTCGCGACGCCGCGGCTCTCCCAACCGGAGAGCCAGAAAAATCCATCTCAGACCTGCAACCAAGTCCAGCTGTCGAGAACAGCCGAGTTTTGCAACACGTTCCCTCGCCTAGCAGACCTAGATGCGCCAACGCAGCACTTCCGAAACGTGCCAACAGCGGACCACCGCTGGTTCGCTTCCCTCACAGGCTTCAAGAATGTAAGCGACATGCC
>DASWAK010000236.1:0-1670 GCA_036391175.1 Pseudolabrys sp. | reverse complement strand
GTATCGCACGCGTCATTAGCGTGACGAGCTGATCGAATATCTCGCGTGTCCACTTGCGGCCCAATATTAACTCTCGGCCGCGTAGGAAAAGGTCATGGGCTTCGAGGCTGTTGGTTGGGATGTCGGCAATGCGGGCCGCCTCATCCGGTGTGAGCTTGATTTTAAGTGCATCAACAATGTGGCGAGTGACCTCGTCCTGCACGGCGAAGATGTCAGTCAGGTCGCGGTCGTACCGCTCCGCCCATAGATGTGCACCATTTGCAGCGTTGATCAGCTGTGCGGTGATCCTGACCCGGTTGCTGGCGCGGCGAATCGAGCCTTCCAGGATCGATCGTACGCCGAGTTCGCGCCCGATAGTGCGGATATCGACGCTCTTGCCCTTGTAGGCGAAGCTCGAGTTGCGTGCGATAACCAGCAGTCCGGCAATCTTGGAGAGATCGGTTATAATGTCCTCGGTGATCCCATCGGCGAAATATTCCTGCTCCGGGTCACCACTCATATTCGTAAATGGTAAGACGGCAACCGACGGCTTGTCGGGCAAACCAGGCAACGGGCGCAACGATATGCCTTCGAGCCTTACGCCATAGACCCGGATCGGCTCTGCGATGTTCTTGAGCTGCTGCTCGCCCATGTCGATAACATCAAGCGCGAGCTTTCCTTTGATCTGTCGATAGGCATCGTCGGAAAGGCAGATCGTGCCGGGGCTAGCCAGTGTCTCAACGCGAGCGGCAACATTGACCCCGTCACCGTAAATATCGCCTTCATCAATGATGATGTCACCGACGTTGATGCCAATACGAAACTCGACCCGCCGCCCTTCGGGAATTTCGGCGATCCGCTCCGTCATGGCGCGCTGAATTTCCATAGCGCAGCGGACTGCATCGACAGCGCTTGCAAATTCGACAAGCGCACCATCGCCGGTCGTTTTGACTATGCGGCCACGATGCTCCGCGATCTTGGGATCGATGACTTCCCGCCGGTACGCCTTGAGCGCCGTGAGCGTACCTTCCTCGTCAACGCCCATCAGGCGGCTGTAGCCGGCAACATCGGCCGCAAGGATGGCAGCCAGCCGCCGTTCGACGCGGGCCTCGGCCATAAAGATTGTCCCAACCCACCGTGATTTAGGCCTGAGTTTATGGTCGAGGATGGGGAGTGTCTATTGAGGCAAGAATGTCCGCTTTGGGTCAAAAGCAGACATGTGCGCCGCAACAAGTCATGTCCGCTTTGCCCCCAATAGCGACCGCGAAAGCAGATTCCCGCAAACGGTCATGTCCGCTTTACCCCCGAAAGCGGACGTGTGCGGCGCAAACCGTCATGTCCGCTATGGGCCAATAGCGGACATCAACCAGTTTATTCGATCACCTCGTCCGCGATCGCGAGCACGCCCGACGGAATGTTCAGGCCGAGGGTCTTGGCGGTCTTGAGGTTGATCACCAGCTCGAACTTGGTCGGTCGCAGGACTGGCAGGTCGGCGGGTTTCTCGCCCTTGAGAATCCGCCCGGCGTAGATGCCTGCTTTGCGATAGGCATCGGTTAAACTCGCGCCATAGCTGATCAGACCACCGGCCGCTGCGTATTCGCGATACTGATAGATCGCAGGCAATCCCTGTCGTGCTGCCAACGCCGCGAGTTGTTCGCGCCGCCCAGTGAACAAGTTGCTAGTGCCGACTA
>DASWAK010000235.1:0-1565 GCA_036391175.1 Pseudolabrys sp. | reverse complement strand
TCGAGGTCTTCTACAATCGAACTCGCCGCCACAGCCATCTCGGCGGCGTCAGTCCCGAGGCGTTCGAGCTTGCCTCGGCGTGAGGCGCCGGCGTGTCTACCATTGCGTGGGAAGTCCAATGTGGAGTTGGAGTTGCCCCGGTTCGGTGGACGGTTTAGGACTTGGCACTCAAGCGGTTTCGGGGTCGGTCTCCGGGGTGGTCTGAACGGTTGATTGGGTGGCGTAGCGTCGCTCGAACTCTGCCGGCGCGATCCGGCCGAGTCCGGAATGCCGCCGCCGCGGGTTGTACCAGCCTTCGATGTAGCTGAAGAGCGCGACGCGCGCTTCGGCCTTGCTCTTGAAGGAACGGCGATCGAGCAATTCGCACTCGAGACTGGCAAAGAAGCTCTCGGCCATGGCGTTGTCGTAAGCGTCGCCGACGCTGCCCATCGACGGGCGCACGCCAAGCTTCGCGCAGCGCTCGCCGAAGGCGATGCTCGTGTACTGCGAACCCTGATCGCTGTGATGGATGACACCTTCCGGCTTACGCTGCGTGATCGCCATGTTCAAGGCTGCGAGAACCAGGTCCGCGGTCATCTGCTCACCGATGGCCCAGCCGACGATGCGTCGGCTCCAGACATCGAGGACCATCGCCAAGAAGATGAAGCCGGCCCAGGTCGGCACGTAGGTCATGTCCGCAACCCAGACCTGGTTCGGTCCCGTAGCGACAAACTTCCGGTTCACCAGATCCGGCGCCGGTCGCTGTTTCGCATCGCGCTGCGTGGTCACCACGAACCCTCGACGGCGCGACACCCCGCGCAGCCCTGCATTGCGCATCAGTCTGGCGACGCGCTTTCGTCCAACGCGAGTACCTTCATCGCGCAGCTCGGCATGTATGTTGGGACTGCCATAGTTGCCGTCGGAAGCGACATGAATTTGGCGGATGCGCTCGGTCAACACCGCGTCCTCCATCGCTCGCCGCGATGGGCCACGCTCCTTCCACGCGTAGAAGCCACTCGGCGACACCTTCAAGACCCGGCACATGGCACGTACGGGAAATGCGGCCTGGTTCGCGTTCACGAGTTCGAAGACGCCCCGTTCTTCGTGGCGAACCAGGCCGTAGCCTTTGCCAAGATGTCGCGCTCCATCTGTAGCTGTCGCACTTGGCGGCGCAGGCGTGCGAGCTCTTCGCGTTCGGCCGTCGGTAGGACTTCTCGGTTGGCACGGGGCTTCACCGCATCGGCGGCGGCTTGGCCGACCCAATTACGGATCGTTTGGACCGAGCATTGGAACTCCCGTGCCAGCTCCGCTGGATTGCGGCCGGCGCGGACGAGCTCGACCATCTGCTCGCGAAATTCAGGTGGGTACGGCGGTCGGGTTTTGGGCATCATGGACTCCTTGCAACCAAAGAATGAGGTGTCCACTAACGCGGGTCAACTCCAGTTTACGCATGAGATCCGCTGTTATCAGCTGTGCAATAGTCAGCGCTTTGTCAGTAATCGTTGCGACACATTCGCTTGCGGCTGGTCGCAGCGCGGCGGGTGGTGCAATGCCGATGGCCTCGGGCGCAGCAGCAACATATCCGA